>NZ_RAWC01000144.1:0-22132 GCF_003611685.1 Corallococcus sp. CA049B
TCTTCGAACACGGCCGCGTGCGCGTCCATCCGGCCATGCGCTCGCTCTACGCCGGCATGGTCGACCTGGGCCTGCTCACCGCCACCCGCCCGCCCGACGTCGGCGGCCAGCAGCTCCCGCTCACCGTGCACGCCGTGGCCAGCGCCTACCTCATGGCCGCCAACCTGAGCGCCTACGGCTACCTGGGCCTCACGATTGGCGCCGCGCACCTGCTCGAAGTCTTCGGCACGCCCTTCCTGCGCGACACCTTCATGGCCCGGCTGTACCGCGGCGAGTGGACCGGCACCATGGCCCTCACCGAGCCACAGGCCGGCAGCAGCCTCGCGGACGTGAAGACGCGCGCCACGCCCGCGCCGGACGGCTCCTACCGCCTCCAGGGCTCCAAAATCTTCATCAGCGGCGGCGACCAGGACTTCACCGACAACGTCGTGCACCTCACCCTCGCCCGCATCGAGGGCGCGGAGGGCGGCACGCGCGGCGTGTCCCTCTTCGCCGTGCCCGCGAAGAGGCCCCAGGGGGACACCTTCGTCCCCAACGACGTCCAGGTGGCCGGCGTCATCCACAAGATTGGCTGGCGCGGCCTGCCCAGCCTCGTCCTCAACTTCGGCGAAGCCAATGACTGTCACGGTTGGCTCGTGGGCCAGCCCGGACGCGGGCTCGCGTGCATGTTCCAGATGATGAACGAGGCGCGCATCATGGTGGGCCTCAACGGCGTCTCCACCGCCGCCGTCGCCTACCAGGAGTCGCTCGCCTACGCGCGTGAGCGCCCCCAGGGCCGCCCCGCCGGCATCCGCGACACCACGCGCGCCCAGTCCCCCATCATCGAGCACGCGGACGTGCGGCGCATGCTGCTGCGCCAGAAGGCCATCGTGGAGGGCGGCCTCGCGCTCCTGCTCACCACCTCCACGCAGGCGGACCTCGCGCACCACGCCCCGGACGAAGCCACGCGCAAGCGCGCGCAGCTGCTTTTGGACCTGCTCACGCCCATCGCCAAGACGTTCCCCGCGGAGAAGGGTTTCGAAGCCAACGCGCTCGCGCTCCAGATTCACGGCGGCTACGGCTACTCCAGCGAGTACCTGCCGGAAGCGTGGCTGCGCGACCAGAAGCTCAACAGCATCCACGAGGGCACCACCGGCATCCAGGGCCTGGACCTGCTCGGGCGCAAGGCGGTGGCGGAGGGCGGCGCCGCGCTCCAGGCGCTCGACGAGGAGGTGCGGGCCACCACCGCCCGCGCCCGCGCCGCGGGAGCAGAGCCCGCGTGGAGTGAGGCCTTGGAGGACGCGCTCCAGCAGGCCGCGGCCCTCACGCTGGAGCTGGGCGCGCGCGGCATGGCGGGCGAAGTGGACGTGATGCTCCGCCACAGCACGGACTTCCTGGAGCTCTTCAGCGTGGTGGCCGTGGCGTGGCGCTGGCTCGCGCAGGCAGCCGCCGCGAAGGAGGGCCTCGCCCGCGCGCCCACGCCGGAGGACACCGCCTTCTACGAGGGCAAGCTCGCCGCCGCGCAGTACTGGTTCGCGGTGGAGGTGCCGCGAGTGCCGCTGCTCGCCCACCTGTGCCGCACGGGCGAGGACTCCTACGCGCGCATGCGTCCGGACTGGTTCTGACATGTCCGTCTCCTTCCACCTGTGCCAGCCCGGAAAGGGCGCCTCGTGCGGCGCCTGCTGCGGCCTCTACAACTTCCGCGACCACTCGCGCGCGGCGCTGACCCGCAGGCTCGCGACGCAGACCGAGCGGCTCTCCCGCACGCCCCACACGCCCGAGGCCTACGGCGAGGCCGCGCGCGAGCTCACCGCGAACCGGGACGCCCCCGCGCTCTTCCCCATCGTGCGGGTGTGTCCCCTGCTGGGCTTCCTGGACGCGGAGCACCAGCGCGTGGGCTGCCTGGGCCACCCGCTGGTGACGGGCGGCACGGACCTGCGCGACTGCGGCGTCTACCGCGCCACCCTCTGTGAGACGTTCACCTGTCCGTCCTTCGGCTGGCTCACCGACGCACAGGCGCGGCTGGTCCAGGCCGCGTGCGCGGACTGGTACCTGTACGGGCTGGTCATCACCGACGTGGAGTTCGTGCGCGGCTGCCTGAAGCTCCTCGAGTGGGAGCTGGGAGGCCCCGCGTCCCCGGACCTCCTGCGCGAGCGTCCCGAACCGCTCGCCGCCGTGCGCCGCCTCTTCGCCCTCAAGGAGACGGCGCCCGGCCGCGACGGGCAGGCCACCGTGTTCGGCCGCTTCATCCATGACACGGAAGGCGAACCCGCGCCGCGCTCGCTCGACTACGCGGCGCTGGGCACGCGCGCGGCCCCCGAGGACGACGTGGTGCTGTGCCTGGGCTACACGCCCTCGAATGCGACGGAGCTGCTCGACGCCAGGGCGCTGGTGCGCGAGCACGTGCGCGCCGTGGCCGCCACCTTCCCCGCGTAGCCTCCGCCATCCAGAAGCCAACACCCCGTCGCACGTCGGACGCTTGCAACGGCAGGGGGTCGTCCGCAGGTTCGCCTGCGGGAGGGTTGGCGGATGGGTGGACGTTGGATGTGGTTGGGGATGGTGGGGCTGTGCTCGCTCGCTTCCGGCTGTCGGGAGACGGACACCGAGGACACGGTGCCTGCGGCACCGGCGACGATGCGGACCCGAGACTCCGCGAGCGGCGGACTGATGGTGCCGGCCACGCCCGCGTTGGCGCAGACCACGGTGGACGGCGACCGCGTCCCCAGCGGCGACGCGCGGCCCACGTCGAACGCGCAGGTGCCTCCGGACACGGCGCCTCCTCCGCCCGGTGCCCGGCCGCTGCCAGGCCCCCGCGTCAACGAACCCGCCCAGGGCGCCACGGCGCAGGGCCCCACGAATGCTCCCACCCGGCCCCAGCAGGCCAACGCCCAACAGCAGTCCCAGCCCAACCGGGACGGCACGCCCGCCACGCAGGCGCCCGCCGAGGGCCGGGTGATGATTGGCGCCCAGGCCGTGCAGGCCAGCGACGACGAGGCCTGGTACGAGGGCGCGGCCAAGGCGGCGCAGGCGGCGGTGACGGACACCTCCGCCAACCGGCCGCTGGAGCAGGTCATCATCGCGTCCAGCACGGTGAGCGGCCGGGTGACGCGCGTGGGCAGGAACACCCTGCACGTGCGCGACGGTGAAGGCACCGTCTACGAGCTCCAGCTCGACCAGCGCAGCCGCGGCCTGCGTCAGGGGCAGCGCGTACCCCTCAAGGAACTCCAGGAGGGCACCCCGGTGCGCGCGCAGTTCGTGCTCATGGGCGGCCGCACCGTCGCGCGCGACGTGCAGGTGCGGCGCTAACCCGCGCTCCTTCCAACGCCTGAAACGACGACACCCGGGAAGCCATGAGGCTCCCCGGGTGCCTGTCTTCGTCCCGGGCTCCCTTCACGCGAAGGGAGCCGGGCTGGAAGCGGATGCGACTACCAGACGGCCTTGAGCGTCACGCCCGAGTAGGCCGAGTACCCGTTGATCTTCACGTAGTACTTGCCCGCGGTCGTCTTGGTGATGGTGCACGACTCCGCGTTGCCGGACTTGTACGGACGGCAGTCGTACGTGGAGGTCGTCGGCGAGGAGCCGAAGCGCACGTACAGGTCGCCGTCACCCGTGCCACCGGAGGTGCTGATGGTGACCGCCTTGTTCGCCGGCACGTCCACGGTGATCCACTCCTGGGTGAAGGAGCCGGAGGCGCCGGAGATGCCCGTCACCGGCACGTTGTTGTTCAGCACGTTGCCGCCGCCGGTGCCCGTGGTGAAGCTGCCCGTCAGCGTCACGCCGGAGTAGGTGGAGTAGGCGTTCAGCATCACGTAGTACGTGCCCGCCTGGATGTTGGTGATGGTGCACGTCTCCGCGTTGCCACCGGCGTACGGACGGCAGTCGTAGGTGGACGCGTCAGGCGCCGCACCGAAGCGCACGTACAGGTCCACGTCACCCGTGCCACCGGTCGTGGTGAACTTCAGGTTCGTGGCGCCCGCGGGGACGACCAGCGAGAAGTACTTCTTGTTGCCCGAGCTGTCGGACAGGCCCGTCACCGCCGTGCCGTTGGTCAGCGGGGTGGAGGTCGGGGGCGGAACCGTCACGCCCACGCCCACCGCTTCCCAGGCCGCCTTCACCGCGTCCTGCGTGGCCTGGTCGTAGCCCAGGTCCACCGCCGCCTGGATGGTCCAGGCCTTGGCCTGCACGTACGTCGTGCTCGCCGTGTAGAGGTCGGTGTTGGCCTTGTACCAGATGCGGCCGGCCTTCTCGACGCCGATGGCCGGCACGTTGATGGTGCTGCGGCCGCGCGGGTGCACGCCACCCTTGGAGAGCAGCGCGAACGCCAGGTTCGGGATGCCGGACGTGTAGTGCACGTCCTGGCCGTTGTAGTTCGGCGCCCAGTCGAGCGACGCGCCGTCCTTCGCCGGGTCGTCCATGTAGCGCAAGGCGTCGTTCGCCGTGCCCGGCGTCCAGACGTCCTCGCCCACCATCCAGATGTCCGCCGCGGTGCTCCACGTGCCAGAGGCCCAGCTCTCGCAGATGGCGCCGAAGGTGTCGGACATGGCCTCGTTGAGGCCGCCGGACTGGCCGGAGTACGTGAGGTTGGACTCGTACTCCGTCACCGCGTGGGTCAGCTCGTGGACCGTGACGTCCGCGTCCTTGCCCAGCTCGATGGAGTTCACGCCGTCGCCGTCGCCGTACACCATCTGGGTGCCGTCCCAGTAGGCGTTCACGTAGTTGCGGCTGTAGTGCACCGTGCTGATGAGCGCCGTGCCCGCGTTGTTCAGCGAGTCGCGGTTGAACAGCGTCTTGTAGCAGTTGTAGGTGTAGCCCAGCATGTCGTAGTTCGTGTCGACATGCGAGTCACCGATGGCCGCCTGGCCCTCGCTGCGCTTGAGCGTGCCCGGGGTGCTGGTGCCGTTGTTCGCGCTGTAGACCTTGCGGTTGAGCGCGGAGTGGATCTGCGGCGCGCGCAGCACGATGGAGCCGTCCTGGGCGCTCACGTACACGCGGTCGCGCAGCGGCATCAGGTTGTTCTCACCCGTCACCGTCACTTCGTACGCCAGGCGCAGCGCGCCTTCCTCGGTGCGCACGTACACCAGGCGGGGAGCACCCTGGGCCTCTAGGCCCGTGCCCACCGTCGCGCTCAGCGCCGCTTCCCGCGCGGACGTGGCCGCGATGCGCGGCAGCGCGGACACGCTCAGGCCGTCGCGCGCGGAACCGTTGGCGCGGAACACCGTGCCGTCCGGGCGCACGTGCACCACCAGCTCACCGCCGACCACTTCCAGGCCGTTCTTCGTCTGCGTGAAGCGCAGGTGCTGGTTGCCCTGCTCGTCGGTGTTCGACTTGCGCAACACCATGTCGTCCGCGTTCAGCCGGAACGCCGGGGCCACGCCCGCCAACGCCTGGCGGCTCGCGTCCAGCGTGTTCAGCGTCCGCTCCACCCGGCCCAGCTCGCCCCGGATGCTGTCCGGGATGCCGTCCGCGTGCACGCCCAGCACCTGGGCGCCACCGAGCGCGTTCAGCGTGCTCTGGATGTCCTCGCCCGACTTCTCCTGCTCAGGCGCCTGCACCTCTTCGCCCGAGGAGCCCTGCGTACCGCACGCCGTCAGAGCCACGCCCAACCAGGCCGCGCCAATCGTCTTCAACAGTCGATGAGCCAACGCGATACCTCCATGAAGAAACAGCGGGATGATACGTGACACACTTGAAATCATCAGAGCAACTTCTTTTTGGAGAAAGTACGTTTAGCCACTTTCCCCCGCCCTGCCGACCAAACCTGGAGAACCTGAATTGCCGTTCTGAAATTTTTCAACAGGATTGCAGCTCTTCACCGGCTCTCCCGAGGGAACGGACGTGCCTCCAGGATGTCTCAAAAAATGTTTCATGAGACGGGCGGAAGGATGCCTCAGGGGGCTGACATGACGCGGAGCGCCGGGCGCCGGTGGACCGGAGGGCTGTGCGTGGGGGTGCTGCTGGCGCTCACGGCCTGCGCGTCCCGAGCGCCGGTGGTGACCCAGGTGCCAGCGCCGCCCACGTTGTCGGTGGCGCAGGTGGCCCGGCTGCTGCCCGCGAAGGTGAAGGGGGCGGAGCGCGAGGGTTGGGCGGGCGACGTGCTGGCGGCGCTGGACGCGGAGGCGATTCCCGCCGCGGCGTCGGAGGTGTGTCAGGTGCTGGCCGTCATCGAACAGGAGTCCGGCTTCCAGGCGGACCCCGCGGTGCCGGGGCTGCCCAGGATGGTGCGTCAGAAGCTGGACAGCACCGCGGGACGGCTGGGCCCCGTGGGGCGGCGGCTCCTGGGGGACGTCCTCGCCGCGAAGCCGAAGGGGGCGAAGCGCACCTTCGGGGCGCGGCTGGACACCCTGCGCACCGAACGGGACCTGGACCGGCTCTTCCGGGACATGCTGGCGTACTACGAGCAGGAGTACCCGGCGGCGTACGCGGCCGCGGACCTGGCCAGCTCGCTGTTCGGTCCGTCCTCGTTCGCGGGGCAGAACCCCGTCACCACGGCCGGCTCCATGCAGGTCAGCGTGCGCTACGCGGTGGAGAAGGCGGGCCCGGACGCGGATCCGGTGGCGGTGCGCGAGTCGCTCTACACACGCGCGGGCGGCGTGCGCTACGGCACCGCCCGGCTCCTGGGCTTCGAGGCCGCGTACGACGCACCGCTCTACCGCTTCGCGGACTACAACAGCGGCGTCTACAGCTCGCGCAACGCCGCGCTCCAGGCGCAGGTCAGCCGGCTCACCGGCGTCGCCCTGGCGACCGACGGCGACCTCCAGCTGTATGACAAGGACGGTGAGCCGCGCGGCGAGGACAGCCAGAGCCTCAAGGCGCTGCTCCTCTTCCGTGAGCGCTACGCGCCGGACCTGAGCGAGCGCCGGGTGCGCCGGGACGTGAAGGAGGAGAAGACGGCGGACTTCGAGAAGACGGACACGTACCTGGCGGTGAAGCGCGTGTACGCGAACCGGATGGGGCAGGCGCCCGCCTACGCCCAGCTGCCCCAGGTGACGCTCAAGAGCGTGAAGCTGAGCGGCGAGCGCTCCACCGCGTGGTTCGCGAAGTCGGTGGACGCCCGCTACCAGCAGTGCATGGCCCGCCACCGCCAGCCTGCGCGGTAGCGGGCCGCCACAGCGGGACTACGGCGTGGTGATGACGGCGCTGAACGTTTCCGCGGTGATGATGGGCAGCAGCTCCCCGGTGACGTACGGAGAGCGCGAGGGCTCATAGTTCGGAGAGCCCTCCGCCCTCACCCGCACGTAGTAGGTCGACGCGGGCAGCAGCAGGCCTGGCGGCAGGCGGACATGCATCCGGTCACCGGGCACGTAGAAGCGCAGCGTCGGGTTGGCGCCGGGGCTGGCGGTCAACTGGATGACGGACACCACATAGTTCCGGGCCGTGCCCAGGACGGGAGGCCGCCAGGAGATGAGGGGCTGGTTGGTGCCCACCACGCGCGACACATAGGCGTCCACGCCGTCGATGCGCAGCTCCCGCGGCGGCGAGACGGGCGGCTGGATGGGACCGGCGATGAGGTGGTCCAGCCGGTCGGTGACGAAGATGCTGCCGCTGGGGTAGTGGTTCCGGTTCCCGATGACGACGGGCGTCGGGGACCGGAACGAATAGCCGGCGGAGCCCACCACGCCCCAGCTGGACGGATAGGGATTGCCGTAGGCCAGCCGGCTCGCGATGACGCCGTCCTCACCGCGCGGCAGCCACATGTTGAACAGCTCCCCCTGATAGCCCACCCAGCCGTGCTGGAAGCCGAACGGCGCGGGCACCAGCGACAACGAGGGATAGTTGAGCGTGCCGTTGGGGTTCGCGTCCGAGCGCCAGCGGGTGAACTGGTTCAGGCGCCACTCCAGGGAGAAGGGCGTCTGCCTCACGGGCTGCGACGTGGCCGCCAGCGGCAGCGGAGTGGTGCCGTCCGGCGTGAACGAGAACGACGGCAGGTGCGCGCTGCTCACCAGCGACTGGTACGCCAGGGTCCCGCCGCTCGGCAGCGTCCCGGCCTGCACGGAGTTGAGCTGGTTCACGTAGATGCGGTCGCCCTTCGACGCATCCAGGACGGGCGCCCCGTAGGCGGTGCTGAAGAACGCGGAGGAGTACGGGTCGACGATGGACGTGTCGCCGGCCTGGGCCCACACGTACAACGAGCTGTACAGGTCCACGTCCGCGCTGATGAGCTGCACGGAGCTGCCCGGCTCGGAGATGGACGAATAGTCCTGCCAGGGCTCCAGGTTGAAGAGCTCCACGGACACGGGGGAGTCGGTCTGCGGCAGATAGACCGCGTCCGGCCGGCCAATGCGGTTGACGCCCAGGTCGAAGTGGCGCTCGCGCGTGAGGAAGTAGCTCTGGCTCGAGCGCAGGAAGTACTCACCCTCCGGAACGTTGTCGAAGCGCATGCCCCCCGCCACCGGAGTGCCGGTGTACCGGTCGAAGGAGATGCCCTTGGGGACGAGGATCTCCAGGTCTCGCCCGGCCAGGTTCTGGGGCACCACCGTCACCCCGGCGCTGGAGTGGAAGCGCGTGTCCGCCGTCACCAGCACGGACGTGCCCGCGTCCACCGGACCGGAGCCCGCATCGGGCTCACCACAGCCGGGCAGCATGTCCTCGTTGACGATGACCGCGGTCCCCTCGCGGGGGTCCATGGCGATTCCGGGAGGGTTCACCTCCTCGGAGGAAGGCGCCGCCTCTCCGCAGCCCAGCCAGGCCGCGCAGGTGGGGACGAGCAACAAAGACAGACGTCGCAAGGACATGGAGGACCCTTCGTGACAAGCAGTGGGCAATGATTGTCCGGTCCCGGCCCCGACCAGACACCGCCTGCTATACGTGAAGGGTCTGACTTGCTGGATATTTAATTTTTGATGGGTAATTCCGGTGGGCGCACTTCAAGACTTGCGCCCACCTCCGTCTGACATTTATCGGCCCGGCGCCGCCGGCGGGGCGAAGCGCTTGTCGGAGATCTTCATCTCCGTGACGGGCCCGTACTTGCGGGCCACGTCGCGCAGGGCCTCCGCCTTGCCAATGAGGACGAACGTCAGGTCCTCCTGGGCGGGCAGGACGCGCTGGAGCACGGTGTGGACGCTGCCACGGGTGGAGGCGGACACGGCGTCCGCGAACCCGTTCACGTCCTGCGCGTCCAGCCCGTAGAAGGCCAGCTCCGACAGCTTCATGGCCAGCTGCTCCCCGGTCTCCAGCGTCGGCGGGAACTGCCCCAGCACGTAGGCCTTGGCGGAGGCGAGCATGGCGTCATCCATGCCGTCCTGGCGGTAGCGCGCGAGCACATCCAGCGCCAGGTCGATGGCACGGCCCGTGGAAGCCGTCTGGGTATAGGACGTGAGGACGACGGTGCCGGGCTGGAGGGCCGTGGCCAGCGAGGAGCGCGCACCGTAGGTGAGGCCGGTCTTCACGCGCAGCTCGGTGTTGAGCAGTGAGGTGAAGCGGCCGCCCAGCACGGTGTTGCCCAGCTCCGCCACGACGCGGTCCGGGTCGGTGCGGCGGATGCCCGTGTTGCCGATGGCGAAGTAGGTCTGGGTGGCGTCGGGCTTGTCCACCAGCAGCACGTGACGGCCCTTCGTGGGCGCGGTGGGCGGCACCGCGGCGAACGACTGCGCCGCCGGGGCCCATCCGCCCAGCGCGGCCTCCAGCTTCGCGGCCAGCTGCTTCGCGTCGAAGTCGCCCACGACGGAGAGGATGAGCCGGTCTCCGCCCAGGTTCGCCTTCGCCCAGCCGAGCACGTCGCTCCGGCTGATGCCCGGCAGCGACGCCTCACTGCCCACCGCGGAGCCGCCGTACGGGTGCGAGGGGAAGTGGAAGGCGTTGAAGTACACGCCGATGAGCGCGCGCGGGTCGCCGTCCTTGGCGGAGGCAATCTCCGACACGCGCAGCGCGCGGGCCTTCTCCAGCTCCTGCGCGTCGAAGCGGGGGCGCACGAGCATGTCCGACAGCAGCTCCACCATCAGCGCGGTGTCGCGGGACTGGAAGCTGCCATTGAGGACGAGCGCCTCGCGTCCGGGAATGATCTCCAGCTCGCCGCCCACGCCGTCCACGGCGTCGGCGAACTGCTGGGCGTTGCGGGAGCCCGCGCCCTTCTGGAGCAGCTTGGCGGTGAGCGCGGCCAGGCCCTCCTTGCCGGCGGGGTCGGTGACGGCGCCGCCCTTGAGCCACGCGCTGAAGGACACCAGCGGCAGCTCGTGCTTCTCCACGAGGAGCAACCGCACGCCGTTCTTCAGCGTGACGGAGGTCGTCTCCGGCAGCGTCACGCCCTTCGTGGACAGCGGGACCGCGGGCGCGGGCGTGGACGGTGCCTCCGGCGCCGGGGGCGGCGTGGGCGCGGCGGTGGGCGCGGGCGCCGGCGTGGTCGCGCACGCGGAGGTGAACAGCAACGCGGCGAGGGCGGAGCGCATCATGGGGGGACCCGGGAAACGAAGGCGGAAGGGAGCACTCATCGCGCGGCCTCCTTGCTGGCCGGGGCAGCGGGAGCCGTGGTGGGGACGAGCCAGCCCACGGTGCGGTGGTCGGGGTTGAGGATGCGGGCGGCCAGCGCCTTCACGCCGTCGCGGGTGACCTGCTCGTAGCGCGCGGGCGCCTCGAACAGGGCCTTCCAGTCTCCGCGGAAGGTGGCGGCGTTGCCCAGCTCGCGGGCGCGGCCGCTGTTGGTCTCCAGCTTGCGCCAGAAGGTGGACAGGGCCACGTTGCGCGCCTTGCGCAGCTCCGCGTCGGTGACGCCGTCCTTCACCACGCGGGCCAGCTCCGCGTTGAGCAGCGCCTCGGTCTTCGCCAGGTCACCGCCCGGCGGCAGGTCCACGGCGAACCAGACGAGCGACGGGTCGAAGCCCCCGGCGGTGGTGCTCCGGACGCGGATGGCCACGCGCGCCTCGTCCACCAGCTTGCGGTGCAGGCGCGACGAGTCCCCGTGCGTGAGGATGAGGCCCAACAGCTCCAGCGTCTCCATGTCCGGGTCGTTGGCGGCGAGGCCGTGGTAGGCGACCTGGAGCAGCGGGGACTGCGCCAGCTTCTTCACGACGATGCGCCGCTCGCCCTGCTGTTCGGGCTCCTTCGTGCGCACGGGCTCCGGCGCGGGCTGCGAGGGGATGGTGCCCAGCGTGGCCTCCACCTGCTCGAAGACGCGGGCCGGATCCAGGTCACCCGCGAGGACGAGCGTGGCGTTGTTGGGGGCGTAGTACGTCTTGAAGTAGCGCTGGAGGTCCTCCATGCGCCAGGACTCGATGTCGGACGGCCAGCCGATGACGGGAATCTGGTACGGGTGCGCGACGAAGGCGGTGGCCTGCAGCTGCTCCTGGAGCGCGCCGTTGTTGTCATTGTCCACGCCCGAGCGGCGCTCGGAGTAGACGACGCCGCGCTCGGACTCGATGACCTTGGGGTCGAAGGAGAGCGACTGGAGCCGGTCCTGCTCCAGGTCCAGGATGAGGGGCAGCGCGGAGGCCGGGAACCAGTCCAGGTAGACGGTGACGTCCTCGGAGGTGAAGGCGTTGTTGGAGCCGCCGTTGGCCTCCATGACGCGGTCGAACTCACCGGGGCCGTACTTCTTCGCGCCGTTGAACATCATGTGCTCGAAGAAGTGGGACAGGCCGGTGATGCCGGGGCGCTCGTTGCGGCTGCCCACGCGGAACCAGTTGGCGAGCGCCACGTTGGGGATGTCGTGGTCCGGCCACACGATGACGGTGAGCCCGTTCTTCAGCGTGCGGGCCTGGATGTCCGAGCCTGGCTTCGCGGAGGGCTCGGAGACGGCCTGGGCCCCGGCCTGGGGCGCACCCAGGAGGGCCAGACAGGCGAACCACGACAACGGCGGACGGAACATCCTTGCTCCTGGCGAGGGACCACTGCGGCGCCCGGGAACGGGCGAAGGCGCACCCTATTCCAGATGGGCTCAATCCTCGCGGATTCCACCAAAGCGCAGCAGCCCCAGGAGCTGCGCGGGGGACAGGGCGGCGGCGCCGTCCGCCTCCGACAGCAGGCTGTCCGCCAGGTCCCGCTTCTCCGCGTGGAGGGCGAGGATGGCCTCCTCGATGGTGCCCTCCGACACGAACCGCGACACGGTGACGGGGCGCGTCTGCCCGATGCGGTGGGCCCGGTCGGAGGCCTGGTCCTCCACCGCGGGGTTCCACCATGGATCCAGGTGGAGGACATGGTCGGCGCCGGTGAGGTTGAGGCCGGTGCCGCCCGCCTTGAGCGAGATGAGGAAGAGCGCGCCCTCCCCTCGCTGGAAGGCCTCCACGCGCGCCTGCCGCTCCGCCGCGGGCGTCCGCCCGTCCAGGTACTGGAACGAGATGCCCCGGGCCTCCAGCGCGTCGCGCACCAGCGCCAGATGGCGCACGAACTGGCTGAAGACGAGCGCGCGGCCCCCTTCCGCCAGCAGCTCGTCCACCCGCTCCAGCACGCGCTCCAGCTTGGAGGAGGACAGCCCCGTGTCCGGATCCACCAGGCGGGGATGACAGGCGGCCAATCGCAGCCGGGTGAGCGCGGCCAGCATCTCGAAGCGCTGGTCCCCGCCAGGAGTCCCCTCGCCCAGGCGGGCCAGGGCCGCGAGCCGCACGTCGTCGTACACGCGCCGCTCGGCGTCCGACAGGGTCACGGGCACCACGGTCTCCACGCGCGGGGGCAGCTCGCGCGCCACCTGGGCCTTGGTGCGGCGCAGGAGGAAGGGCCGCACCAGCCGGGCCAGGGACGCGCGCGCGTCCGCGTTCCGGTCCCGCTCGATGGGGATGGCGAACCGCGCATGGAAGGACTCACGCCCGCCCAGCAGACCGGGGAAGAGCAGGTGGAAGAGGCTCCACAGCTCGGACAGGCGGTTCTCCACGGGTGTGCCGGTGAGGGCCACGCGGGCCTCGGCCTTCACGCCGCGCAGCGCGCGGGCCCGGGCCGTGTCCGGGTTCTTCACCGCCTGCGCTTCATCCACCACCAGCGTGGCGAACGTCACGTCCGCGAGCTTCGCCGCATCCCGCGTCAGGAGCCCGTAGCTGATGATCAGCACGTCGCGGGGCCCCAGCCGGGCCGGAAGGGAGTCCCGGTCCGCGTCCTGCCAGACGTGCACGCGAAGGGACGGCGCGAAGCGGTCGGCCTCGCGCATCCAGTTGCCGCGCAGGGACGTGGGCGCCACCACCAGCGCGGGCCCCATCGCCGCGCGGGACAGCAGCAGGGCCAGCGCCTGGACCGTCTTGCCCAATCCCATGTCATCCGCGAGGCACGCGCCCGCGCCCCATGAGGTCAGCCGCGCAAGCCACACGAAGCCCTCGCGCTGGTAGTCGCGCAGCTCCGCCTTCAGGCTCCGGGGCACGCGCACCGCGCGCGCGTGGGCATCACGGATGCGCTTCGCCAGCTGGCGCCAGTCCGGAGGCGCCTGGACTCGCGCGCCCGCCTTCTCCAGTGTGTCGAGCGCGGGCGCCGCCGCGGCGCTCACCTCCAGTCCCTTGCGTCCCGGGTGCGCCACGTCCGCGAGCGGGGTCAGCTGCTCGCGCAGCGCCTCCGTCAGGCGCATCCAGCGCCCCTTCCCCAGCGGGACGTAGCGCTGGCGGCGGCGCACGGCGTCCAGCAGGACCGCCAGCTCCACGCGTGTGCCGTCCAGCTCCACGCCCCCCTTCGCGCCGAACCAGTCGTGCTCCCGCAGGACCTGGACCCGCACGTTCGCGGTCTCCACGCGCGTCACCCTCCACGGTTGCTCCGCCCACTCCACGCGCACCGAGGGGCCCGCGAGCGGCTCCAGCGCCTCCAGGAACTGGAGCGCGTCCTCCGCGGTGTCGCGCGTGAAGTGATACACCCCGGCCGGCAATGACAGACGTGCGAGGAGCGCGTCCGCCTCCTTCCGCTCCGCCTCCAGGTCGCGCCGGACCATGACGCGCTCCTTGCCGCGCAGGCCTCGGAGCGCGGGAGCGCCCTCGCCCACGGGCTGGGGGGGCGCCTCCGGCAGGGGCCTGACGAGGAGCGAGACCTCCAGCGCGGAGTCCTCCACCGCGCGCAGCCGCGCCAGCAGGCCCGGGCTGGCCTCCACGAGGCGGGGCTCCAGGGACGGGGGCAGCGCCACGGGAAAAGCCGCCTCCAGCGCGGAGAGGTGCCCCAGCAATGCCTCGCGCTGGCTCTCGGACACGTAGGCGCCGTGGCGCGCCAGGGACTCAAGCAGGGGGACCGCGCCAGGGGGAACGGACACCAGGGTGACGCTCGGCTCGCCGGGCTCCACCAGCAGCCAGGGCTGGGGCGCCTGGGGCCCATCGGGAGGCGGCGTCAGGGCCTCCGCGGCCACGGGGCGTCCGTCCACCGCCGGCCGCAGGCGCAGGGACTTTGCGTCCTCTTCCAGGGCGAAGCCCAGCGGCGCTTCTCGCACCCGCACGACCGCGTCCGGAGCCCCGGCCAGGCGGAGGCGGGGGCTGTGCGCGAGCGAGCGCAGGGCCTGGAGCAGCAGCGTGTAGGGCGCGGCCGCATCGAAGCCTGCCCCCAGGTACATGCCATTCCTGCCCATTCGCTCTTCCGTGTCGAGGAGCGACCAGGCATGGCGTTCATCCGGCTCCTGAATCGTCCGGAGCGCCTTGTCGCGGTCGTACCAGGTGACGGCGCGCCCCTGCGAAAGGCCGCCCTTCTTCGCGGGCACGTGCAGGTAGGGCCGCAGCCGCCAGCCGCGCGACGGCTCGGGCTCCAGCCGGAAGGTGACGAAGTCCCCGGTCGAGGGAGCGGCGTGAAGCGCCCGGTCCAGGAGCGACGCCTCCAGCGTGGACAGCAGCTCACGGCCCGGCGCTTCGAACAGCCCCTCCGACAGTTTCGCGGCGCGCGAGGCCTGCTGCGGCAGCACCAGGAGCGCCAGCGCCGCGTCCACCGCGGTCAAGGCGTGGACGCAGGAAGCCTCCGCCGCATGGGGGGAGCACGGACAGGACAGTCCGGGACGTCCCTCCATCAGGGCGCGAGGGTCGAGCACCACGTGCCCCCCGTCCTCCCCGGACGCGCGCGGCCCCGGGGGCGTCCACGCCGCCAGCTCCGGCTCCGTCACGAGCAGCCGCAGGGGGCGCTCCTGGAGGGTGACCGTGGGTGATGGCGACAGCAGCCGGGGCATGGCCTGGGTGCGGATCCGCGCGCGGGCCCGCGTCAGCGCATCCCTCAGCGGCGCGAGGCGGTCATCCGTCAGCGGCGGCAAGGGCTTCGCGGAGGCTTCACGGGCCAGTCCCCGCGAGACGCATCCTGCCTCGTCACGCACCCAGTGCCAGGCGGCCTCCACGAGGACGGCCTTGCTGGCGTCATTCAAGCGCCCCAGCTTCGAGGTGCCCTCCAGCGCATCCACCACCGTGGCCTTGCGCAGCACGGGGAGCCAGCGTCGGGTGAAGGGCCCGGGCAACAGGGGCGCCAGCACCGCCACGGGCACCGTGCGGGCACGCTCGGCGTGGTGCTCCACGAGCCAGGCCTGGACTGCGTCGGGCGTGGCGGGCCGTGAAGGGGCCTTCGCGAGGCGCGGGGAGGCGGGCTGCGTGGGTCGAGCGCGGGGCGCGCGCTTTCGCCCATGGGGAGCGGAGGCGCGGATCCACGCAAGCCCGACCGCGATCGCGTGCGCGCAGACCCCTTGGTTCCAGTACCTGCCGCATTCACACCCCAGCAGCAGCTCTTCGGAATCAGGTTCCGCGGTGATGGTCGCGTTGAACGTGTGCACGCGCCCTTCGGTGACGGTTCCCTGGAGGCGGCCCAGCGAAGGCGGACTCACGTCCACCGCCCTCCGGGCGAGCAACCGCCGGGCTTGCTCGAGTACCTGCTCACCGGCCACCTCGCGGAGGTGGTCCACCGTGAGGCGCTGCTCGAGCAAGGCTTCTCGTGCGGAAGAGGAAGGCGAGGGCATCGAGCTGGAAAGCTACCCATGGGGTAGCCTCCCAGCGAGCCCTGAGTTCAAGTCGTCACCACGAAGCCGCCGCGGCCAGACACCTGGCGGCCCGGCGAGCGCTCCCACCGGACGCTATGCGCCCAGCACCTGCCGGAGCACGGCCTGGAAGTAGTTCGTGCTGCCGATGTGGCCCGAGTGCAGCTTGGCGGACTGGTGGAGGCGCTGGGCCACGGCCTCGAACTCCGCCTGGCTGACGTCGCGCAGGGACAGGTACAGGCGGGCGGCGGCGCGCAGGTAGGAGAAGAGCGGGTTCTTGTGGTGGCCGTCCGGCCGGCGCGCGAGGTGCCGGTAGAGCTGGGAGAACTCCTGGTCGACCTCCGCGTGGCGGGTGTCGCGGCAGAAGCCGGCGGCGGTGGCCTCGATGAGGAAGAAGAACGGCTCGTACTCGGGGAAGGGAGGCCGGTTGAAGTCCGGGGGCTGCTTGTCGCCGGTCCACAGCGCGGAGATGGGCTGCAGGCGCACGTGGGCGGTGACGTCACCGAAGCGCACGGGCACCTCGTCGCCCACGGGCTTCACCTGGCCCTGTTCGTCCCGTTCCACGGGGATGAACAGGCGCATGGGGTCCTCCACCTTCACGCCCGCCTTCTCCAGCTCCGCCACCACGTTCGCGTCCATTGCGTTGATGTTCCTCCGGGACACCCATCTACCGCGTCACGCCCGGATGTGCACCCGGGACCCTCCCGTATTCCCAACCTGCCCCACAGGCCCCCCGTACCAGGAGTGCCGTTGACAGCGCGGAGGCGAAGGCCTCGAATGGACCACAGTCCTCCCAGAGGTGACACATGTCACAACGCATCCCCTCGATACTCATGCTGTGTTTGGCGGCTGGTAGTCTTTTCACGGGGTGCGGCGGAGGCGGTCTGGAAGCGGTGAGCACCTCCGAGTGCTCCACGGGCATGAAGTGGACGGGCGGCGACAGCGGCAACGCCCTCATGCATCCCGGTGGCAACTGCATCCAATGCCATACAGACCGGGGCGAGGGGCCGAAGTTCGTGGTGGCGGGGACCGTCCAGGCCACCGCGCACGAGGCGGACGACTGCGCGGGCCTCGAGGGCGCCCAGGTCGTCATCACTGACGCCAAACAGAAGGCCTACACCCTGACGGCCAATGCCTCCGGCAACTTCTTCCTCAAGGCCGAAGACGCGAAGGACTTCGCGCTCCCCTACACCGCCCGCGTCACCCACGGCGGCACCCAGTGGGCCATGAACAGCGCGCAGGGCACCGGGGCCTGCGGCTCCTGCCACACCGTGGCCGGCGCCAATGGCGCCCCCGGGCGCATCAGCCCTCCGTAACGGCGCCGCCCGCCAGCGCGGACAAAAGAAAAAGGGCGCCGGACCGGAGTCCGACGCCCTTCGCATCGGTGCGATCAAGGGCGCAATCGAACCATCGATTCGCCAAGCCTCTTGGCGATATGGCCAATAATCCTGGTAGATTCATCGGGTGCTCGAAGAAGGTTCTCGGCTCTTTGGTACTCCGACCCGGACGGCGGTACTCGTGGCCATCCGTCTACTCGAAGGGACCTATCCCAGTGAGCTGGCAGCGCTGCTCGGCGTCCGTCCGTTCACCATCCAGTCCATTCTGACATCGCTCGAAAGTGAAGCGATCATTGTCAGTCGGCTGATGGGGCGCACGCGTACGGTTTCCCTGAACCCCCGCTATTTCGCGCACGCGGAGCTCAGCGCGCTGCTTTGGAAACTTGGCGAGAACGACACAGCTCTCCAGAGCAAGCTCGCCGCGCGACGGCGCCGTCCCCGCCGCGCTGGCAAGCCGGGACTCTTGTGATCAGCCCCACTTCGTCGCTCACCGATATCGCCTTCGCCGTGTGCACGGCGCTGGAGCGCAACGGATTCCAGGCAGTGCTCACGGGTGGAAGCGCGGCGACCTACTACGCGCCAGACGCATATCAATCTGGAGACCTCGACTTCGTCATTACAGTCAAGGGAACAGGAGGCGAAGCGGCGTTGGCTGCGCTTGGCTTCATCCGGAAAGGCGACTTCTACCGTCACCCACGCTCGCACTTCCTTTTGGAGTTTCCGAGCGGCCCACTGGCAGTGGGTGACGACCTGATCAGGAGCTGGAGCACGGCGCGTCGTGACGACGAGGTGCTGCACGTCCTGTCACCGACCGACTCCTGCCGGGACCGACTCGCGTCCTTTCTCTTCTGGAACGACTTCAGCGGCTTGGAGCAGGCCCTTGCTGTCTTCCAAGCCCGGAGCAAGGAAGTGGACCTGAACGTCATCGAGGACTGGTGCCGGCGCGAGCGCCACAGCCAGAAGTTCGGCCTGTTCGCGTCACGCATCCGCGCCGCGAAGTAGGCGCAAAAACAAAGGGCGCCGGACCGGAGTCCGACGCCCTTCAGATTCTTCTGACTGGTGTGCCCAAGGGCGGAATCGAACCACCGACACGGGGATTTTCAGTCCCCTGCTCTACCGACTGAGCTACTTGGGCGAACCGCGCACCGCGAGCGGCAGCGCCGATTTACGGTTACTGGCCCGCGACGTCAACCCCTTTTCCGCCACCCCTCCTCCTCGCCCGACACTCAGGCCGCCAGCCGGGGCGCTTCGCCGTCCCAGGCCGTGCATCCCGCCGTCAGCCGCTGGCGCAGCTTCTGGCGCAGCCCCTGCTCGATCTGCCGGATGCGCACCGCCGTCACCCCGAAGCGCTTCGCCAGGAACTCCGCGCTCACCCCGTCCTCCACCAGCATCCGCTCCTTCACCAGCGCCCGCTCCCTCGCGTCCAGCTCCGGCCAGGCCGCCGCCACGCTCTGGTGCAGCTTCTCCGCCCAGGCCCCCCGGTCCGCCTGCTCCTCCGCCGAGTCCTCGTCCGACTCCAGCATGTCCAGCCGCGTCACGTCCCCCTCCAGGCCCAGGGGCGCGTTCAGGGACACGTCCTTCGCCAGCGCGTCCGTGCCCCGCACCACGTCCTCCTCCTTCTTGCCCAGCGCCTCGGCCAGCCGCTTCGTCACCTCCGGGTGGCCCTCGCCCCAGCGGGCCTCCAGCCGCGCCCGCTCGCGGCGGAGCTGGAAGACGATCCACGGCGCGCGGCCCCCCGCCACACTCCAGGTGCGGGACACGTACGCCCGGATGCGCGCGCGGATCCACTGCTGCGCGTAGGCGCCGAACGGCACGCCCCGCTCCTCGAACCGGCGCGCCGCCTCCACCAGGCCGACGTTGCCCTCCGCCATCAGCTCCTCCAACGACAGGCCCGTCCAGCGGTACTTCCAGGCCAGCCGGCGGACCAGCTCCAGGTGCCCCCGCACCCGCATCTCCACTTCCGCCGAGTCCACCTCGGTCGTCTCCACACCCTCCGCCGTGGACTCGAGCTCCTCGTAGATGGCATCCATGACGCGTACCTCCCCAAGCAGTCCCCCGCGCACCCATCGCGCGGTGACGGACGTAGAAATAAGCGGAGGCGACACTTAAGAAAATGAGCTAGTTTGGATGAAAACCTTCGGTTATTCCTAAGTCATGGCGTGGCTCAACTACCACCATCTCCTGTATTTCTGGACGGTTGCGCGGGCGGGCAGCATCGCCAAGGCGAGTGAAGAGCTGCACCTCGCCCAGCCCACCATCAGCGCGCAGATCAAGCTGCTGGAGGAGTCGCTGGGCCACCAGCTCTTCGAGCGCAAGGGCCGCAAGCTCGTCCTGTCCGACGTGGGCCGCACCGTCATGCGCTACGCGGACGAAATCTTCCGCCTGGGCAACGAGCTGAAGAACGTCGTCTCCGGCCTGCCCACCGGCCAGCAGCTGCGCCTCAACGTGGGCGTGCTCGACGTCATCCCCAAGCTCGTCGCCGAGCAGTTGCTCAAGCCCGCGCTGGATGCCGGCCCCTCGCTGCGCATCATCTGCCGCGAGAGCCCCCTGCCCCAATTGCTCGCACAGCTGGCGCTGCATGAGCTGGACGTGGTGCTCGCGGACGCGCCCGGCTCGGAGCCCGTCAGCGTCCGGTCCTTCAACCACCTGCTGGGCAAGTGCGGCGTGACGTTCTTCGCCGCCCAACCGCTCGCGCACCTGCGCAAGGACTTCCCGCGCTCGCTCGACGGCGCTCCCATGCTGCTGCCGTCGGAGGAGTCGTCGGTGCGCCGCTCGCTGGACCTATGGTTCGAGCGGCTCGGCATCCGGCCGCTCATCGCCGGTGACTTCGACGACAGCGCGCTGCTCCAGGCCTTCGGTCAGAAGGGGCACGGCATCTTCGCCATGCCCTCCATCATCGACGCGGAGGTGCAGCGGCAGTTCAACGTCACCGCCATCGGGCACACCGACGAAATCGAGCAGTGCTTCTACGCCATCACCGTGGAGCGCCGCCTGCGCCACCCCGCCGTCGTCGCCATCGCCGAAGCAGCGCGCTCGCACATCTTCGGCGGGTGAGCCGCGTCACCCGGTTGCGCGGAACACCTCCGCGCCCGCCACCACCGTGGCCAGCACGCGCGCGTCCACCAGCGCTGACGCGGGCCCCTCCAGCGGATCCTCCGACAGCGCGACGAAGTCCGCGTCCAGGCCGGGCTTCAGCCTTCCGCGCCGCGCCTCCTCGAAGGACGCCCACGCGGGCCCCACCGTGAAGCCCTCCAGCGCCTCCGCCGCGCTCAGGCGCTCCTCGGGATACCAGCCGCCCTCCGGCCAGCCCTTCGCGTCCTGCCGCGTGCGCGCCGCGTAGAGCCCCGCGAGCACGTCCGGGTTCTCGATGGGGAAGTCACTGCCCAGCGCCAGGTGCGCGCCCGCGTCCTTCAGCGTGCGCCAGGCGTAGGCGCCCTTGAGCCGCTCAGGCCCCAGCCGCGTCCGTGCCCAGGGCATGTCGCTGGTGGCGTGCGTGGGCTGCACGCTGGCCACCAGGCCCGCCGCGCCCAATCTCCGGATGTCCTCCAGCCGGAGAATCTGCGCGTGCTCCACCCGGTGACGCAGGGCCTGCGTGCCCGTCCGCTCCGCGCCTCGCAGGAGGACGTCCACGACCAATGTATTGGCACGGTCTCCAATGGCGTGGATGCACACCTGGAAGCCCCGGGCCATGAAGGCCTGGGCACGCGCTTCAAGCTCCTCGGGGGAGAGGAGCAGCAGGCCGCGCTGACCGGGCTCGTCGCTGTAGTCGTCGTGCAGCGCCGCGCCCCGGCTCCCCAGCGCTCCATCCGCCAGGAACTTCACCGAACGCATGGACAGGTGACGCCCCTGCCACGGCCCCTGCTCCAGGTAGGCGTGACGCTGCTCCCCCTGCCCCGCCGCCATCGCGTACACGCGCAGGGGCAAGGTCCCCGCGGCGTCCCACGCCTGCAACGTGCGGAAGGCATGGAGGTCCATGCCCGCGTCGTGCACGCCCGTGAGCCCGACCTGCGCGCACCGCTCCAGCGCGGCTCGCAACCGGGTCTCCAATTGCTCGCGCGTGGGCGCGGGAATGGCGGCCTCCACCACGTCCATCGCGTTGTCCACGAGGACGCCGGTGGGCTCGCCGTTCGCGTCCTTGAGGATGCGGCCCCCTGGCGGATCCGGCGTGTCCCGCGTGATGCCCGCGCGGCGCAACGCCTCGCCGTTCACCCAGGCCGCGTGATGATCCACCCGCATGAGGAACACCGGCGTCGTGGGGAAGCGCGCATCCAGGTCGCGGCGTCCAGGGAACGCGGCGCCGGGCCACTCGTTCTGGTCCCACCCCTTGCCGAGCAACCAGTCCCCCTGGAAGCTCGACGCGGGCGCCTTCGCCAGACGCTGGAGGACGACCTCCACCGAGGGCGCCCTCTCCAGGCGCACCGTGGTCAGGCTCTTCCCCAGGCCATGGATGTGCGCGTGCGCGTCCACCAGGCCGGGCACCACCGTGGCGCGGCCCAGGTCCACTTCGCGCGCTTCAGGCCCCGCGGCTGCGCGCGCTTCCGCGAGCGTCCCCACCGCGAGCAACCTTCCGTCACGCACCGCCAATGCTTCCGCGCGCGGACGCTCCGCATCGAGCGTCCACACGCGCTCCGCCCTGTAGACCGTGGTCTCCGCCGTCATGGCGCGGAAGCCTACCCGCCGCCCTCGGGGATGCCACCGTCCACGTCTGGCGCATTGATGGGGCCCGCGGGACCGGCCGGTTCGTTGGGCACGTTCTGGATGGGCTCGCGGACCGTGTCCGGACCTTGGATGGGCCGCTGGTCCTCCGTCCCCGGGGGCTGGGTGGTCTTGCAAGCCACCGCTCCAACAGCGGACAGGCCCAGAGCAGCGATGAGCAACACGGCACGGCGCATGAAACCTCCTGGGAGAAGAGCGAGAGGCTGACCCTAAGGAGGTGCGTCCTCCTCCAGCAACGCGCATCCCCAGCAACGTCCAGGACTGGATTCACAAGCGA
>NZ_RAWC01000145.1:0-22056 GCF_003611685.1 Corallococcus sp. CA049B
CTCCTGGACGTGCCCAAGTCGACGCCCCGCTACAACGGCGCGCTGCCCGGCGTCGTGGAGGGGGAACGGCCCACGCTGGATCAGATCCGCCGCGAGCTGGGCGACTGCCGCCGCTGCAAGCTGTGCACGGGCCGCAAGAACATCGTGTTCGGCTCCGGCAACCCTCGCGCGGACCTGGTGTTCGTGGGCGAGGGCCCCGGTGAGAACGAGGACCTCCAGGGCGTGCCCTTCGTGGGCGCCGCCGGTGACCTGCTCACCAAGATGATCGGCGCCATGGGCTTCACCCGGAACGACGTCTACATCGCCAACGTCGTGAAGTGCCGCCCGCCCGGCAACCGCAACCCGGAGCCGGATGAGATCGCCGCGTGCGAGCCCTTCCTGCGCTCGCAGCTGCTCGCCATCCAGCCCAAGGTCATCGTCGCGCTGGGCAAGTTCGCGGCGCAGACGCTGCTCAGGGACACCACCCCCATCACCAAGATGCGGGGGCAGTGGCGCGAATACGAGGGCATCCAGCTCATGCCCACCTTCCACCCCGCGTACCTCCTGCGCAACAGCGCGGAGAAGCGCAAGGCGTGGGAGGACCTGCAGCAGGTGATGAAGCTGTTCGGCAAGCACCCGGGCTCCAGCGCGTAGAACGCGCGGCGCACCGCGACCAGGAGAAGCACCGATGAAGGGCGTGCTCGAGACGCGTGAAGTGCATTCCCCCGCGCTGGAGAACAACCCGCTGGGAGATCCGGCCCGCCGCCGGCTCACCGTGTACCTGCCGCCGGGCTACGCGGAAGGCACGCAGCGCTACGCGGTCGTCTACTTCCTGCACGCCTTCGGCAACGGCGGCGGCTCGTGGACCAACGCGTCCGGCTTCTCTCCCTCCGTGCCGGACCGCCTGGACGCGCTCATCGAACAGGGCGCCATCCCGCCCGTCATCGGCGTCTTCCCGGACGCGTGGACGAAGCTGGGCGGCAGCCAGTGGGTGAACAGCGACGCCATCGGCCGCTACCGCGACTACCTGGTCAAGGACATCGTCGGCTTCGTGGACAAGACCTTCCGCACGCTGCCCAAGGCCGCGTCCCGCGCGGTGGTGGGCCACAGCTCCGGCGGCTACGGCGCGCTGGTGATGGGCCGCTACCACCCGGAGATCTTCTCCCTGGTCGGCGCGCACGCCCCGGATTCCTACTTCGAGTACTCGTACATGCCGGACCTGCCCAAGGCGGCCACCGCGCTGATGAAGGCGGGCGGCGTGGAGGCGTGGGTGACGGAGCTGCGCCAGCGCGCCGTGGCCACCAAGGTGCGCGGCGACGACTTCCCGGTCATCAACATCCTGGCCATGGCGGCGGCGTACTCGCCGAAGAAGGGCGAGCCGCTCAACCTGGAGCTGCCCTTCGAGCAGCACAACGCGAAGCTGCGCCTGGACGTGTGGAACCGGTGGCTCGTGCACGACCCGGTGCGCTTCGTGCCCAAGTTCATGGACTCCTTCCGCAAGCTCAAGACGGTCTACCTGGACGCCGGCACGCGCGACGAGTTCAACCTGCGCTGGGGCACGCGCATGGTGGCGGACGACCTGAAGGCCGGCGGCGTGGACGTGGCGCACGAGGAGTTCGAGGACGGGCACTCGGGCGTGTCGTACCGTTTCGAGCGGTCGCTGTCGGTGCTGGTGCCGCTCCTCGCGCGGGACTGATAAGGGGGAGCCCATGGATACCTACGGACTGTCGCGCGTCATGGGAGAGAAGGGCGTGCTGCCGCAGCGCGCTCGCAAGCTGGACCCCTCGCTGCCGTGCCGCGAGGCGGAGCTGCTCATCGACGTGGAGAGCCTCAACATCGACGCCGCGTCCTTCAAGCAGATCAAGGACGACGTGGGCGGCGACCCCGTGCGCATCGCCTCGCGCATCCAGGACATCGTCCGTGAGCGCGGCAAGATGCAGAACCCCGTCACCGGCTCCGGCGGCATGCTCATTGGCCGCGTGAAGGAGCTGGGCGCGAAGCACCCCGCCAACGGCGTGCTCAAGCCCGGGGACCGCATCGCCACGCTGGTGAGCCTGACGCTCACGCCGCTCGTCATCGAAGAGGTGAAGGCGGTGCACGCGGACATCGACCGCGTGGACATCCGCGGCCACGCGCTGCTCTTCGCGAGCGGCATCTACGCGAAGCTCCCCACGGACATGCCGGACACGCTGTCGCTGGCGGCGCTGGATGTCTGCGGCGCGCCCGCGCTGGTGGCGCGCCACGTGCGCCCGGGCATGACGGTGGCGGTGCTGGGCGCGGGCAAGAGCGGCGCGCTGTGCCTGGCGCAGGCCCGCCGCAGCCTGGAGAGCCGCGGCAAGCTGCTGGCGCTGGACATCTCCCAGAAGGCGCTGGACGCGCTGTCCGCCATCGGCCTGTGTGACGAGGCGCTGAAGGTGGACGCCACCCAGGGCGTGGACGTGATGGATGCCGTGTCCAATGCGACGGGCGGTCAGCTCTGCGACCTGGTCGTCAACTGCGCCAGCGTGGGCAACACGGAGATGGCGTCACTCTTGTCCGTGAAGGACGGCGGCACGGTCATCTTCTTCTCCATGGCCACCAGCTTCACCACGGCGGCCCTGGGCGCGGAGGGCGTGGGCAAGGACGTCGCCATGCTCGTGGGCAATGGTTACGTGCCCGGCCACGCCACCCTCACGCTGGACCTGCTGCGCACCGAACCGTCGCTGCGCCAGCTCTTCGAAGCCCGCTACGTCTAGGGCTTGAGGAAGGCCGCGTGCACGGCCTTCAGCAGCGGATCCCGCTCACCTACCGGGGCCTCCTTGATGTGGCCCTGGTTGATGGTCCAGATGATGGCGCCCCCCAGGCCCTGCTCTCGCGCCCAGCGGCCCTTCTCCGTCACGGAGGGGATGTCCTCATAGGAGACGAAGTTGCAGGACTGCGGGCCCTTCGCGTCGGCGTCGGAGAGGTAGGGCACCCGCGCCGTCGCGTCCCAGAGGTACTTCATCTTGGGCAGGTACTCCTTCTGGATGTTGGCGTAGCTCATCCGGTTGTCGCTCTGCTCCTCGTACGGATTGTTGGGGCCGTCCACGGGCTGGCCAGGCTCGGTGGCGTTCTTCCAGCAGGATCCGTAGAAGCCGATGCCGACGCCCAAGCGCTGCGCGGGGATGCCCGCATCGAGGTACGCCTTCACGGAGCTGGAGACGGAGGTGGGGTGGGCCAGCGTATCGCCGAAGAGCGCGCTGGAATGCCACACCTTCCAACCCGCCCAGTCGCCGCTCATCTTGTACGACATGATGTTCAGCTGATCGACGCGCGCCACCAGCTGGGGATAGAACGCCTTCTCGTCCTTGCTCAGGCCGAAGTTGGAGTTCACCCAGCCCACGGGCACGGTGATGATGAGCGTGTCGTCCATGGCACGCAGGTCGTCCAGGAGGGCGAGCAGCGGCGGACCATCCCCTGGCAGCTTGATGGGCTCCCAGTCCACGTCGACGCCGTCGTAGCCGAACTCGTGGACGGCATCGATGATGGCGCGGGCGAAGTTCCGGCGCTTCTCGACCGTCTCCGTCGCGCCCCTGAAGCCCGCGTCCTCATCCATGCCGCCCAGCATCAGCAGGGCCTTCTTGCCTGCGGCGTGAGCCTGCTCCGAGAGCCTCCGGGCCTGGATCGGTCCCTCGTGTTCGCTGATGTCGAAGACCTTGGTGACCGTTCCGTCAATCATCGGCCGGATGCGTCCCATGGCCACGTGCGTGAGCAGCGACATGTCCACGGTCTCCGCCGGGTAGAGATCCTTCTGGTAGCCCACCCAGTAGCCCATGACCCAGCTGACCGGGGCGCCACCGCTCCGCGGCGACACCTGCGCGGGCACCCGGGTGCAGGGGCCCTCGCCCATCTCGTTGGCCGCGCAGATGCTGAAGGTGTACGCGGTGCCGTTGGCGAGGCCCTCGAACAGCATCCCGGACGAGGGGGCGTTCACCCGCTGGGTGAGGCCACCGGGCTCCGCCATGATCTTGTAGTAGCTCAAGGGCCGTCCCCCGAAGCTCGCCGGGGCCAGCCAGCTCACGTAGGCCTGTCCATTGCCCGCCGTGGGATTCACCGCGCGCGGCTGCCCCGGCACCGTGGGGCTCGCGATGGCCATGCCCGCCTGGGGCGTGACGATTTCGGAGTTCATGGAGCCCGGGCCCTCGCCCATCGCGTTCACCGCGGCGACCTTGAAGGCGTAGGGGAAGGCATTGTTCAGCCCCCGGATGGTGGCCTGCGTGTCGGGCGCGTTCACCAGCGCGCCGCCACACTCGGGGATGCAGCGCACCACGTAGTAGAGGATCGGGCTGCCTCCATCCTTGGGCGGCACCGTCCACGTCACCAGGGCGGAAGCGTCCGCCGGCTGCGCGACGACCTGTTGTGGAGCCTCGGGCGCGGCGGGAGGAGTTTCCTCCTTGTCCGGGCCCATACCGAAATCACAACCGCCAAACATCCCCGCGAGTGCAAAAACCACACATCGCTGCAACCGCTTTGACCAATGGCTGTTCATTCTCGCACTCCTGATCGGACGCGGGATGTTATGCGGTAGGACCCCCCGTGAGAGTCAAGACCAAGCAGAATGTTTCTGTATTTTTGTATGTCACGCAAAGTGCTTATTAAGCCGACTAATGCCATTCCTGTAGGTCATCACAGAACCTCCGTGGGTGGGAAATGAAGCCCCTGGGGATGGCTGGTGCCCGGGGCGGCTGACAGGCGGCCCCGTCCCTGGCGTGCGGACTTCAGCGCACCTGCGCGGTGGGGGCGTCCGGAAGCGGGGTGGGCGCGACCGGGGCGTCCGGCGTCTGGGTTCGGGCCCAATCCTGGGCGGAGCGGCCGCTGGCGTCGCGCAGCGCGGGAGAGGCGCCCTGGTGGCGCAGTTGGTCGGCCACCTCCGTGCGGCCGAAGAGGACGGCGAACATCAGGGCCGTCTGGCCCAGCCGGTTGGTCTGGTCCACCGCGCAGGGCTGGGCGGAGAGCAGCTTCACCACGTCCGCGTAGCCCTTGAAGGCGGCGCCCATGAGGGCGGTGTTGCCTCGGCTGTCACCCGCGCACGCGTCCGCCCCTGCGTCGAGCAGCGCCCGCACCGTCCGGGTGTGGCCGTGGTAGGCGGCGAGGATGAGGGGGGAGAAGCCTCGCGCGTCGCGGGCCTCCACGGGCGTGCCGGCCTTGACGAGCCCCTGGACGATGTCTGTCTCACCCTCGCGCGCGGCGGCGAGCAGGTAGCGCTCCGCGTCGCTGGTGGCGAGCAGCCGTCCGGCGGGCGTCGCCGGGGCGCGCAGGGACATCCACGCGGCGGTCAGCACCGTGCACACCAGCATCACCAACCCCAGCGAACCGAGCAGCAGCTTGCGAACCATGAGGGCATCTCCAGCGAAGGAAGCGTGAAGGGGAGGCAGGGCCGCCGTCGTGTCACCGGCGGCCCCGGTGTCGTCAGCTCAAGGCTGGTGGTGGGTGGCGAGCGGGGCGATGGTGGCCTTCGCGTCGTCCAGCTTCACGTTCACGGCCTTGGCCAGGCGCGCGCCGTAGTCCGCGTTGGCCGCGTAGAAGTGGCCCACCATGCGCGCCTTGACCTTCGCGTCGCGCACCTGTCCCAGGTCGCCGGCCAGGTTCTGGATGAGCCGCTCCTTGCCGCCCGCGTCGAGCGCCGTCCAGAAGGCGCCCGCCTGCGAGAAGTTGTCCGTCTTCTCGATGGGGCGCTGCTGCGTGGTGCCGGCGAGCGGCGCGTTGGAGAAGAGGGCGGAGGGAGTGTCCTGCGTCTCACGCGTGACGCTGGGCTCGTAGTTCACGTCCGACTTCGTGTGGCCGCTGTTCATCGCGCCGGCCTGGCTGTTGTTGTTCACCGTGGCGCGCGCGCGGTTCACCGGCAGGGACAGGTAGTTGGCGCCCAGGCGGTAGCGCTGCGTGTCCGCGTAGGAGAAGAGGCGGCCCTGCAGCAGGCGGTCCTCGGACGGCTCGATGCCCGGCGGCAGCACGCCCGGGGAGAAGGCGGACTGCTCCGTCTCCTCGAAGAAGTTGTCCGGCATCTTGTTGAGGGTGAACCTGCCCAGCTTCACCGGGGGCAGCTTGTCCTTGGGCCACTCCTTGGTGGCGTCCAGCGGATCGAACGTGAAGCCGTCCAGGTCCTTGGGATCCAGCACTTGCACGCTCAGCTCCCACGAGGGGAATTTGCCCGCCTGGATGTTCGTGTAGAGGTCGTGCGTGGCGTGCTGGAAGTCCTCGCCGCCCAGCTTCGTGGCCTCCTCCACGGTGAGTCCCTTCACGCCCTGCTGCGACCTCCAGTTGAACTTGACGTACTTCACCTGCCCCTTGGCGTTGACGAACTTGAAGGCGTGCACGCCATTGCCATCCATCTGCCGGTAGCTCGCCGGGATGCCCAGGTCCGAATAGAGCTGGGTGAGCATGTGCGTGGATTCCGGCTGGTGGCTGAAGAAGTCGAAGAAGCGGCCCGGGTCCTGCCGGTTGGTGACCGGGGATGGCTTCAGCGAGTGCACCATGTCCGGGAACTTGATGGCGTCGCGGATGAAGAAGATGGGCAGGTTGTTGCCGACCAGGTCCCAGTTGCCCTCGTCCGTGAAGAACTTCAGCGCGAAGCCGCGCGGGTCGCGCAGCGTCTCCGGTGAACCGCTGGGGTGGATGACCGTGGAGAAGCGCACGAACATGGGCGTCTTCTTGCCCTTCTGGGAGAAGACGGACGCGCGCGTGAGGTGGGAGAAGTCGCCGTAGCTCTCGAAGGAGCCGTAGGCGCCCACGCCGCGCGCGTGCACCACGCGCTCCGGGATGCGCTCACGGTCGAAGCGCGCGAGCTTCTCGATGAGGGCGAAGTCCTCCAGGAGGATGCCGCCCCGCGGGCCGGCCGTCTTGGAGCTCTGGTTCGTGCCCAGCGGCGCGCCCGAGTCGGTGGTGATGGGCGGCGGGGTGCCGGCGGCGAGGACCGGGGCGCCAGACAGCAGGACGGCGAGCATCAACGAGCGTCGGTTCAAGGGGGACTCCTGGGGTGACGGGGGAACCGGACCATCCCTAGAGCACGCCTCGTGCCGATCCTTCGGTCCTTGTAAATTCAATGGGTTGAACTGGGAGGGTCGAAGGCGACCACCGGCCTTTCGGTGGTGGAACCGAAATGACGGTGGTGGCTGACACCGGCTTATCGGTGTGTCAGCGCGCAACGGAGTTTCGGTGAGGAGGCGTTCGCGTGATGCGTCTCACCATTCAAGAGGCGCGGTGCGGCATCGTTTGCTGGTGGTGCGGGGCCGTCTTCTTGAGCCGAAGGACGCGGCGCTCGGGTAGGGTGCGCGCATGTCAGGCCCGTTCATCGACGACGCGCGGATTGCCGAAGCGCGCAAGCTGGCGGACGAGATCGTCAATCCGATCTTCGACCTCATCCAACGCAACACCACTGTTTCCAATGAGCGCACCGTCTTACGCTTCTTTGGCATTTCCGGCGCGGGGACGCGTGGCGTACCGCTGGCCAACCTCATGGTGGACAAGCTGCAGTCCGCCGGGGTGCTGAACCGGGGCGCCGCGTACTGGTACGGCCGCGCGCTTCAGCTGGGCGCCAGCAGTCCGCTGGACGCCGTGGAGCGCATCACCGCGCTGCCCACGGACAAGCTGGGCGCGCTGTCTCCGGAGATGGAAGCCAACCTGCGGGACGCCGTGCGCGAGGAGGCCCGCGCGGCGATGGCGGAGCTGAAGTCCCGCATCGCCCAGCGCAACGCCCTGCGCGAGCAGTTCCCCATGTCGCCCGCGCCGCACAAGTACGTCATCGTCGCCACCGGCAACATCTACGACGACGTGGACCAGGCGCGGGCGGCGGCGCAGGCGGGCGCGGACGTCATCGCGGTCATCCGCTCCACGGCGCAGTCGCTCTTGGACTATGTGCCCCACGGCGCGACGACGGAGGGCTACGGCGGCACCTACGCCACCCAGGAGAACTTCCGCGTGATGCGCGAGGCCCTGGACGACGAGAGCCGCAAGCTCAAGCGCTACATCCAGCTGACCAACTACTCGTCCGGCCTGTGCATGTCGGAGATCGCCTTCTGCGCGGCGTACGAGCGGCTGGACATGCTCCTCAACGACGCGATGTACGGCATCCTCTTCCGCGACATCAACATGCGGCGGACGTTCATCGACCAGTACTTCAGCCGCCGCATCTGCGCCCTGGCCGGCATCATCATCAACACCGGCGAGGACAACTACATCACCACCGCGGACGCCTACGACGCGGCCCACACCGTCATCGCCAGCCAGTTCATCAACGAGTGCTTCGCCAAGCGCGCGGGCCTCAAGGACTGGCAGCTGGGCATCGGGCACTCGTACGAAATCGACCCGTACCGCGACGACACGCTGCTCCTGGAGCTGTCGCAGGCGATGCTGGTGCGCCGCTGCTTCCCGGATGCGCCGCTCAAGTACATGCCGCCCACGAAGCACAAGGAGACGGACATCTTCTTCAGCCACGCGTACGACGTGATGGCGGACCTGGTGGCCATCTGGACGCGGCAGGGCATCCAGCTGTTGGGCATGATGACGGAGGCCATGCACACGCCGCTGCTCGCGGACCGGTACGTGGCGCTCAAGTCCGCGTCGTACATCCACCGCGCGGCGCGGGGCATCGACGAGGAGTTCACCGTCCGCGAGGACGGGAAGATCGCCAACCGCGCGCGCGAGGTCTTCGCCAAGGCGGAGGAGCTGCTGCGCGAGTGCCACACCGAGGGCATGGTGGCGGCCATCGGCAAGGGGCGCTTCGGTGACGTGAAGCGCGAGGAGACCGGTGGCAAGGGCCTGGACGGCGTGCTGGAGAAGGCGCCGGATTACTTCAACCCGTTCCTGGAAATGCTGGAGGCGTCATGATCCTGGGTACTTTCGTGGCTGTGATGATGGCCGCGGGCGGCAGCGCGGATGCGCTGAGCAGCGTCACGGTGAAGAACATCGCGCTGAAGGCGCCGGCGGCGTGGACGCGCTCCAACGTGGACGGCTCGGAGAAGTTCCTGGCGCCCTCTGGCGACGCGTACTTCCTGGTGGACGTGGGCACGGTGCAGACCGCGGGCATGAAGGCGGAGCTGTGCCGCACGAAGATCCTCGCGAACATGGGCGGCGACAGCTGGACCATGCTGAAGGTCGGCGGCCAGCCGGCGGCCACGAAGATGGACACGGACGCGGCGCCGGACGGCAGCGGCAACGTGGACACCGTGACGTACGTGGGCTGCAACGGGAAGACGACGTGGTCGGTGGTCTTCTACATGGAGCAGGGCAAGAAGGACCGTTTCGCCGCGGTGGCCGAGAAGGTGGGCACCAGCGTGTCGTTCACGCCGCCCAAGGGCAAGAAGGGCTAGTTCGATGGTGAAGCCGAGCAAGCAGATCATCCGCCCCTACGGCGACCGTCGCGACGACGGCATGGTGCAGCTGTCATTCACGCTGCCGGTGCCGCTGTCGGAGAAGGCCAAGGAGGCCGCCGCCCAGTTCACGAAGAAGATGGGCTTCACGGACGTGAAGGTGGCCGCCGCCGAGCGCGCGGCGGACCAGTACACGTTCTTCGTCGTCTACGCCCGCTCCAACGTGACGCTGGACTACGCGGAGATCGACGTGCCGGAGGTGGTGGTGCGCAAGATGGGGTTCGACGACCTCAACGCGCTCATCAAGGAGAAGGTGCGCCGGCGCATCGTCGTCTTCGGCGCGTGCACGGGCACGGACACGCACACGGTGGGCATCGACGCCATCCTCAACATGAAGGGCTACGCGGGCGACTACGGCCTGGAGCGCTACCCCGGCTTCGAGGCCTTCAACCTGGGCAGCCAGGTGCCCAACGAGGACCTCATCAAGAAGGCCACCGCGAAGCACGCGGACGCCATCCTCGTCTCGCAGGTCGTCACGCAGCGCGACGTGCACAAGGACAACTCGCGCCAGTTCATTGACGCGGCGAAGGCGGCGGGCATCCACGGCAAGACGCTGCTCCTGCTGGGCGGGCCGCGCGTGGACCACAAGCTGGCGCTGGAGCTGGGCTTCGACGCGGGCTTCGGGCCGGGCACCAAGCCGTCCGACGTGGCGAACTACATCGTGCACGCGGTGATGAAGAAGGAAGGCTCGGAGTCCGCGGACTCCCACTACCAGGGGGAACCCTCGTGAGCACTGGCACGAAGGCGGTACTGCGGCTGCGCATGGGCAGCCACGACGCGCACTACGGCGGCAACCTGGTGGATGGGGCGCGGATGCTCGGTCTGTTCGGGGACGTGGCCACGGAGCTGTGCATCCGCTCCGACGGGGACGAGGGCCTGTTCCGCGCCTACGACTCCGTGGAGTTCCTGGCCCCGGTGTACGCGGGGGACTTCATCGAGGCGGAGGGCGAAATCATCAGCGAGGGCAACACGTCGCGGAAGATGCGCTTCGAGGCTCGCAAGGTCATCAAGCCCCGGCCGGACGTGAATGACTCGGCGGCGGACGTGCTGCCGGAGGCGGTGGTGGTGTGCCGCGCTTCGGGCACGTGCGTGGTGCCCAAGGACAAGCAGCGGGTGAAGCGATGAGCAAGCCCATGGTCCTCACCGCCGCCCTGGTGGGCGCGGAGACGACGCGCGAGCAGACTCCGTACCTGCCCATCACCGCGGAGGAGATTGCGGAAGACGCGGCGAAGTGCCGCGAGGCCGGCGCGGCGATGGTGCACATCCACGTGCGCACGGCGGAGGGCAAGCCGTCGCAGGACGCGGAGCTGTTCCGCGCGGCCATCCGCGCCATCCGCAAGCGCACGGACGTGCTCGTCCAGGTGTCCACGGGCGGCGCGGTGGGCATGGACGTGGACGAGCGGTGCGGCGGGCTCACGCTCACCGGCGCGGACAAGCCGGACATGGCCACGCTCACCACGGGCACGGTGAACTTCGGGGAAGAGGTGTTCTGGAATCCCCGGCCGCTGGTGCGCGACATCGCGAAGCGCATCAAGGCCATTGGCCTCAAGCCGGAGCTGGAGTGCTTCGACGTCGGGATGATCGACGAGGCGCGCTACCTGGCGAAGGAGGGGCTGGTGGAGCTGCCGGCGCACTTCGACTTCGTGCTGGGCGTGCCGGGCACGCTGCAGGCGCGGCCGGAGGTGCTGGACTTCATGATCGCCGCGCTGCCGGAGGGGAGCTCCTGGACGGTGGCGGGCGTGGGGCGCCAGCAGCTCCCGTTCGTGGAGGAGGCCGCGAAGCGCGGCGGCAACGCGCGCGTGGGCCTGGAGGACAACATCTACCTGTCCAAGGGCGTGCTCGCGAAGGGCAACTTCGAGCTGGTGGCGGAGGCCGCGAAGCGGGCCCGTGCCGCTGGCCGTGAGCTCGCCACCCCCGAGCAGGCCCGGCAGCTGCTGCGCCTGGGCTGAAGACGCTACGCGCGGAAGCCAGCACACGAGGCCCGGGAGCGGACGACGCCCCGGGCCTTCGTTTGTCAGGAGCCTCGCGCGCATTTCGTCCCGCTGCCCGGCACGCAGCGCATCCCCCCACACCGCCCCTTCGTCCTGGCTGTCCGTACAGGACGGCTCGGGCATCATGCCGCGCATTCCTCCCGCTCTGACGGGAGCCCACGAGGAGTCGCGAAGCGATGGACACGGGACTGCAGGGCAAGGGCGTGCTGGTGACGGGCGGCGCGGGCGGCATCGGCTCCGCGCTGGTGCGGGCGTTCGCGGGCGAGGGCTCGAAGGTGGCGGTGCACTACCACCGCAGCCAGGAGAAGGCGGCGGCGCTCGCGCGCGAGGTGGGGGGGACGGCCGTGCGCGCGGACCTCACGGTGGAGGCGGACGTGGACGCGCTGGTGCCCCAGGCGGTGAAGGACCTGGGCCGGCTGGACGTGCTGGTGTGCAACACCGGCGTGTACCCCGCGCCCGATGAGCCGCTGTGGAAGATGTCGCTGGAGCGCTGGCGCCGCACGCTGGCGCAGAACCTGGACAGCGTGTTCCTGAGCTGCCGCGCGTTCCTGCGCCACGTGGAGACCACGGGCACGGGCACCATCGTCATCATCAGCTCCACGGCGGGCCTCTTCGGTGAGGCGGGCCACACGGACTACGCGGCGGCGAAGGGCGCGCTGGCGGCGGGCTTCGTGAAGAGCCTGAAGAACGAACTTCACCGCATCGCGCCCATGGGCCGCGTCAACGTGGTGTGCCCGGGCTGGACGGAAGTGGACCGCAACCGCGACAAGCTGACGGACCCGAAGTTCGTCGGCCGCGTCACGCGGACGATGCCGCTGCGCAAGGTGGGGCAGCCGGAGGACGTGGCGCGCGTCGTGGTGACGCTCGCGTCGGATCGCATCTCGGGCCACGTGACGGGCGAGGTCGTCACCGTGGCCGGGGGCATGGAAGGAAGGGTGCTGCATGAAGACTGAGCTGGACGTGCGGACGTACAACCGCGAGGCGTGGAACGGCGAGGTGGGACGGGGCAACACGTGGACGTTGCCGGTGTCTCCGGAGGTCATCGCCGCCGCGCGGCGGGGGGACTGGAGCGTGGTGCTCACCCCGACGAAGCCCGTGCCGCGCGCGTGGTTCGGGGACCTGAAGGGCAAGGACGTGCTGGGCCTGGCCAGCGCGGGGGGCCAGCAGTGCCCGGTGCTCGCGGCCGCGGGCGCGAACGTCACCGTGTTCGACAACTCGCCCGCGCAGCTGGGGCAGGACCGGAAGGTCGCCGAGCGCGAGGGGCTCACGCTCCAGTACGTGGAGGGCGACATGCGGAACCTGTCCGCGTTCGCCGACGGGAGCTTCGACCTCATCTTCCACCCGTGCTCCAACTGCTTCGCGGAGGAGATCCTCCCGGTGTGGCGCGAGGCCTTCCGCGTGCTGCGCCCGGGCGGCGTGCTCCTGTCCGGCATCTGCAACCCGGTGCGCTACCTCTTCGACCCGGTGGAGGAGGAGAAGGGCGTGATGCGGCTCAAATACACGATGCCGTACTCGGACTTCACCAGCCTCACGGACGAGGAGCGCCGCCGCTACACCGACAAGGACGAGCCCATGGTCGTGGGCCATTCGCTGGAGGACCAGCTGGGCGGACAGCTGGAGGCGGGCTTCGTGCTCACGAACCTGTTCGAGGACAAGTACGCGGGGAATGACCTGCTCTCCACGTTCCTGCCGACCTTCATGGCCACCCGCGCGCTGAAGCCCGTATCGCGTTCGTGACGCAGAAGGGCGTTGCGCCCGGCCGCCTGGAGAGCCTACAGGTAAGGGGTCCGGGTCCTCCCGGACATCCCCCCATTCGTAGGAGTCGTCCATGAAGGTGTCGCTGCGTCTTTCCGCGGTCGTGTTGCTGGGTGTTTCGCTGCTGGGCCTGGGCTGTGAGGGAGCGGACTCGAGGGATCCGCTGCAGGCCATCGAGGCGGGCGCCGAGGTGAAGGTGGAGCCGGCGCTGGCGGAGGTGAAGCAGGGCGCCGTGGGCGACACGCTGATGCGCTGCACGCAGCCGCAGGATGGCAGCTACCTGGAGGTGGTGCAGACGGCCACGGGCTACGAGGCGGCCACGGTGGTGGAGGCCTATGACCCCTGGGACTGCCGCTGCACGTATGAGAAGCGCACGGTGCTGGGGCAGTACACGCAGTGCCGCCGCTCCACGGTGGATCCGCGCATCATGAACTGCTACCGCGTCGAGCCCACCGGCTCGATTGGCAAGGTGGTGCTGTCCACCACGCGCGTGCAGCGCACGCAGATGGTCATCGGCAGCTCGCAGACGGTGTCGTACACGGACCTGAGCATCGCGGCCATCAACCAGGACCCGGGCCAGACGCCGCGCCAGGACTTCACCTACGGCCTGGCGGACTGCCAGTAGCCGGCGCTTTTCCGGAGGCGCTTTAACCTTCGGCGGGCTCCGGGGTTTTGAGTGTCAGAGCGCGACGGGAAGCAGGCTGCACGGCTGCTCCCGGAGCGTTTTGACCTGAACCCGGAGTCCACACACCATGTCGCTCAAGTCCATGCTTCGCGGTACCGCCGTCGCCACGCTGCTCCTCGCCGTGCCCGTGCTCGCCCAGACGGCCGCGCCGTCCGACTCCAACGCCAAGGCCGGCCAGTGCGAGGGGCGCCGGGGCAAGCACGGCGGCGGGGGCCACAAGTTCGGCCGCATGGAGCACCGGCTGGACAAGCAGGTCGCCGAAGGGCGTCTGTCGCAGGCCCAGGCCGACGGCTTCAAGGCGGAGGCCAGGCAGCTCCACGAGGAGATGAAGGCCGCGCGCGCCTCCAGCAACGGCCAGGTCGACGAGGCCCAGCGCGCGCAGTTCAAGGAGCGCCGCAAGGCCCTGAAGCAGAAGATCAAGGCCGCGCTGGCGCCCACGCAGCAGGGCGCCTGAGGTCCCGCCGTGCGTGGGGGACGTGACGCGAGGGCCCCGGCCGGCACAGACTGACCGGGCCCTTACGTCCGCGGGAGTCCCCATGCTGCGCAGTCTCCTCGTCGCCCTCGTCGCACTGACCGCTGGCTGCCGCGCTCACTCCAGCGCGACCCAGGCGGAGGTGGCGCGGGCCCCGGTGGACGCGCCGGACGCGGCGCAAGCCTCGGGGGAGCTGGTGGCGGACGCGGAGCTCCAGCGCGTGCAGAAGCGCGCGCGGTACATCGTCGAATCGGAGAAGGGCGCCATCAGCGCCACGGACCTGCTGCTCGCGCGTCCGGACCTGGACCGCTCGCGGATGAACTGGTTCTTCACCGTGCCGCGCGGCAACGCCTGGTACTCCGTCTTCGGCCGCTTCAACCCGCAGGACGTGTTCGTTCCCGCGTACGCGTACCGCGCGCCCATCGAGTTCTCCGGCGAGATGGAGGACTTCCCCGTCGAGTCCCTTCCCGAAGGCATGGAAGCCCTGGCCCGCGCCGTGAGCGCCGCCTGCGAGCGCGTCTTCCAGGTGCACGGCCGCAAGCAGCTCAACCCCGTCGTGGTGGAGGAGGACGGCGGCATCACCGTCTATGTGCTCCAGGGCTTCGACGACTCGGACCTGTACCTGCTGGGCGGCGACTTCCGCTTCAAGTTCAGCCAGGACGGCCGCCAGAAGCTCCAGGAGCTGCCCCTGCACCAGGGGCTCATCCCCGTGTCCGTAGCGCCGGACGCGGACGGGGAGCGGCCCCAGTTCTCCGCGCACGCGCACGTGCTCTTCCCGGGGCCGCTGGAGACGGAGCTCGCGCTGGTGATGCTCTATCCCGCGCTGGGCGGCCTCTTCGTGGGCGGGGGGGACCAGGACCGCGTCTACGCGCTGTCTCCGGATGGCACCATCCGCGAGGTGCTCCTGAGCCGCGAGGAGGTCCTGCGCGAGCTGCGGCCGGACGGCACCTTCGCGCCGCCCGAGGCGCTGAACGTCGCACCGGAGCCCGGCGCGGACGTGGTGCTCTGAACAGCTCCTGCTTGCGCAGTGTTGAGCTTCGTTCAGGCCCTTGCCTCCGGCCCGCCATGGCCCGCGGGCGGGGTGCTTGAGTTCGCGCCCTCACGACCGGAGGACACAGATGGCCTTGCAGAACGACTACCAGGACGTGCTGGACGTGGCGAAGAACGTGGGCGCGAAGATCGAAACGCGCGAGGAGAACGGCAAGCTCGTCATCAAGGGCACCGTCGACCACGCCTTCGACCGCGATCGCATGTGGGATCAGATCAAGGCGAAGCACCCGAAGTGGAACGACGAGATCATGGTGATGCTCACCGTGACCCACGCCGAGCCCTACGGCGTCCACACCGTGAAGTCCGGCGACACGCTCAGCAAGCTCGCCAAGGACATCTACGGGGACATGAAGCTGTACACGAAGATCTTCGAGGCCAACAAGGATCAGCTCAAGGACCCGGACCACATCAAGGTGGGCCAGGTCCTCAAGCTGCCGCCGAAGACCATCGCCAACCGCGCCTGAGCCGCGGCGAGGGACGGAGGCCCGTCCTCCCGATGCATCAAGGGCAGTACGGGCACTCCACCGTCGCCTCGAGCGAGTCGTAGACGAGGCAGTTCTGGTCCGCGGCGCTGTCGTTCTTCTGCTGGCAGCGGTAGTTCCACACGGAAGCGCACTGCGTGTAGACCTGCGCGTCTCCGGTGGGCCCCTGGTAGGTGGACGTGCAGGTGCCGCCCGAGCTGCCTCCCGACACGGTGCAGGTGTTGGGGTCGGTGTTGCTCGTGCACTTGAGCGTGGAGCAGTTGGTGCCGCTGCCCATCCACTTGCCTGAACAGCTGGAGGCCGAGGTGCGCTGCTCACAGAGCACGCGGTTCAGGTTCCCGTCGTAGTAGGCGCACGCGCCGCTGCTGCCTCCGCCACCACCACCACCGCCCGAGCCGCCAGAAGGCGTCCCCCAGCTCCAATCCGGCGTTCTCGGCTCGGAGAAGCTGCTCAGGTACACCTCGCCGTCAGAGAAGCCCACGTCCTCGCACGAGTCGCCGTCGAAGTAGCCGCAGTAGTCCCAGCCATCGCACCAGAAGTCGCGGCACTCGTCTTCGGTGTCCTCATTGCAGAAGTAGATGGACGAGCCATGGACGCAGGCGCTTTGAGTGGAGAAGCACCCGGGCAGCACGAGGCCCACGGCGAGGGACAGGAGGACAGCGGACACGACGCCCGTGAGAGGACGAGGGGATGGGGTCATGCCGCCGGAATGTAGCTTCAAGCCGCCGCGGAATTCAGCTGGGTCGCCGCTGCCACGCGCCTAGAGGCCCCGCAGGCGCGCGGCCCAGGTGAGGTAGGCGCCGCGCGGATCCACGAGCGGGTCGCGGAAGAGGGCGCGGATGTCGGCGGTGTCCACCTGACCGGCGTCAAAGGCGCGGTAGAGGCTGTCCCCCAGGAGGTAGCCGAGCGCGTGGCTGACGCCGTGGAACAGGCGGTCGCGGCGCAGGGGGAGGAGCTTCACGGCCTCGTCGGGGGCCTCGGACTCCGTTGCCTTGTGGGCGAGCACGAAGGCGGCGATCTGCCGCTCCAGGCCCCGGGCCTCGCCGAAGCGCTTGGCCCACTCCGTGACGTTGGGGCAGGTGCGGCGCGGGTTGATCAGCTTGGAGCCGAAGAAGCCCAGGGCCTCTTCCAGACAGCGTGCGTAGAAGGCCTCGGACGCGCCGCGCGGGGCGTCCATGGCGTCGCCCACGGCGCAGTGACGCACGAAGTGGGCGGCCTCCTCCGCGGCGTGGTTGAGCGACAGCGACGCGAGGTAGGCCGTGCGCGCGCGCGGGATGTAGCCGCTCTCGCGCGACAGGATGTGCTTGCGCAGCTGGGACAGCTCCGCCTGGGTGAAGCGGCCCCGCCGGCGGATGCGGGCGAGCACGTCGCCGTCCGCCGCCGTCGTCACCTCCACCGAGTCCAGCTCGCGGCCCACGGGCACGCCCGCGAGCCCGCCGATGAGCTCCGCCATGTCCCGGAAGCGCTCCGCGGCGCTGCGGTCCAGGAGGGGCGCGTCGTCGCCTTCTGCCTCCAGGTAGTCCAGGAAGCTCTGCTGGCAGAGGACGGGCGAGGCGTTCATCAGGCACAGCGCGCCGTCCGCCAGCTCCACGGCCTCCGCGCTGCCCAGCCGGCCCTCGCGCGCGAGGCGCCACCAGAGGCCTTCGGCGTTCTGGTACACGACGAGCCCGCGGCGCGGATGGGCGTCACCCAGCGCGCGCTCCACCTGCGCGGGCAGGTGGCAGGGCGCTGCGTGGAACTGGCCCACCAGGACCATCACCAGTGGGACGTCCTCCGCGCGGGCCACGTGGGCGATTCGCTCCGCGGCGAAGGCGTCGCGCAGCGCGAGCGAGCGTTCTCCCTGGGCCCGCCGGTCGATGGCGGCCACCTGGAGCTTGAGGCGCTTGGCGAAGGCGAGCACCGCGCGGATGCCGGCGCCGGGACCGAAGCCCGGGGTGGGGCCATGGCCCAGCCGTGACATCAGGGTGCGCTCGGGCAGGCGTCCCGCGAGGTACGCGTCGAGGGCGGCTTGATGACGGCCTTCCACGCACTCGAGCGCCAGCACGACGCGGCGGCCGGAGGCGAGGGCGCGCTCGGCGAGGTCCAGGTAGGTCTGCTGGGCGAGCGGCAGCGTGTGGTAGTCGCCGACGTAGACGAGGTCCGACGCGGCGACGCGCTGGTGCACGTGGGTCAGGGGGACCACGCGCTGATAGGTGCTCGTGCGCCGGCGGTAGCGGGCCTCGTAGGCGCGGAAGGCGTCGGTGCGGCCTTCGACCACCCGGGCGATCTGGGCGCGTTGGCGGCGGAAGAGGGCGAGGTGAAGGGCAAGCGACGCGCGCATGGAGCGACAGGCACCGTCGCATGCGCTCGCGGGGGCGGCAAAAAATCGGCGGGACGCGGGCAGGTGGCTTGCTTGACTCGCATGGCCCTGCAACGGACCATCGTCGTCAATCTTGCAGACCGTTCTTTCTCGCTCGCTCATCCTCTGTGCCGTGGTGTTCGCCGCGGCCCCCGTTCACGCGCAAGAGGCCGCGCTGCTGCACGCGTCGCCGCCGCGCGCCGAGGCCCGGCAGCCCCTCCAGTTGGATGCGACGCTGGTGGATGGCGGCAAGGTGCTGGAGCTCTTCGTCCGCTATCGCGGCCCGGGCGAGGCGTACGTCCAGGTCCCCATGGAGCGGCAGTACGGAGACCTGTACCGCGCGGTGATTCCCGCGGAGCACATGGTGTCACCCGGAGTGGAGTACTTCGTCGAAGCGGCGATGGTGGATGGGGCGCGCACGCCGCTCTTCATGTCCGCGCTCCGGCCCGCGAGGGTGATGGTGGGGACGCAGGCTCCGGAGCCACCGCCGGCCCGGGGACCGCCGGGCCGCAAGGGGACCCGTGAAGCCCCCAGGTCCTCGCCCGACATCGATGCCTTCGCGCCGCCGTCAGGGGCAGGGGAGGACGGTGACGCGAGCCGCGCTCCGACTCCGCCTCCGTCCAATGGGCCGGGCATACGCGCGGAGACCCCCGATTCGCGGACGTCGAATCGAGCGGACAGCGTGGACTCCCGTCCGGGAGCGTCCGATTCACGAGCCTCGAGCACCCCCAGCGGGACGGATCCGCGTGCCTCGAACCGGACGGCCCCGTCCGATTCACGCGCTGCGAGCCGCACGGACACGTCCGACTCACGGGCTTCGAGCCGCGCGGACGCGTCCGACTCCCGGGCTCCGACTCGCGCCAGCGGTACGGACTCGCGGACTTCCGGCCGCGCGGACAGCGGAGACTCGCGCGGCTCCCGCGCTTCCAACTCCGACGACGCCATGGCCGCGCTCAACGCGGACGTTCCCCCGGAACCTCGCGCCGACTCCCGCGCGTCCACTGCCTCCCGCAGCACCCTGGACGACGACCTGGCGCTCTACAGCGCGGAGGACGTGCTCGCGGTGACGACCCTCCAGGAGGAGGCCGTCCGCACCGTGCCGGCCATCGGCGCCTCCTTCAACCGCGCGCAGATGATCGCGCTGGGCGCCCGCACGGTGGCGGACGTGCTGGACGTGGTGCCCGGCGTGTCCGTCAGCCGCGACGTGCAGGGCTTCCACCGCACCGCCATCCGGGGCCTGCGCAACGACGCGGAGGTGCTCTTCCTGCTCGACGGCCACCGCCTCAACAACTTCTTCGACGGCAAGGCGCTGATGAACCTGCCGGTGGAGAACCTGGAGCGCATCGAGGTCATCCGCGGCCCCGGCTCCGCCGTCTATGGCGCGGGCGCCTTCCAGGGCGTCGTCAACCTGGTCACCCACCACGCCGACGGCGTCCGCGGCGCCATCACCACCGGCGGCGTCCCTCGCGACGACGGCCGCCTGGCGCTCGCCACCGACGGCCACCTGTCCGCCGCGCACACCACCGGCGACCTGCGCCTGTTCGCGGACCTGGACCTCTGGACCCAGGAAGGCGACTCGCTCGTCATCGACCACGACGCGCTCGACGACGAGTCCGTGGCCCAGGGCCTGCGCGACGTGGACCAGCCCGCGGGCCGCACCCGCGACGGCCGCTTCTTCGTCAACGCGGGCGGAGGCGTGTCCTACGGCCTGGACAGCGCCGGCCGCCTGGGCGTCACCGCGCGCTACCTCTCCGAGAAGCGCGATGCGCTCGTCGGCCTGTTCGACACCGTGGGCAACGACTCCCAGCTGTCCTGGGACGTGCTCCTCGCGGACCTCACCTGGGACCGGCCCCTCGCCGACGGCGGCCAGGTGCGCGCCCGGCTGGGCTTCGATCAGCAGTCCACCGACCGCCTGTTCCAGCTCACGCCGCTCGACTTCCGCACCGGGGACGGCCTGGACCGCCTCTTCCCCGAGGGACTCCAGGAGCAGACGCGGGTCACCGTGCGCACCGTGACGGCCTCCGTGGACGCGGACTTCGCGCTGGCGAAGGAGAACCACCTCACCCTGGGCTTCGTCGCCGAACAGCAGTCGCTGTCCCAGTACGACTACACCACGAACTACACGCTCGACGGCCGCCTGCGCCCCAGCCCCGCCGCCCCTGAAGGGCTGGTGGACCTCACGCAGGGCGCGGCCTCGCGCCGCCTCACCCTGGGCCTCTCCGCGCAGGACCAGTGGACCGTGCTCTCCGCGCTCACGCTCACCTTCGGCCTGCGCCTGGATGCCACCCAGCTTCCCGACGCGGAGGCGACGGGCGCGCTCGACGCCAGCCGGATGGTCGTGCGGGTCAACCCGCGCGTGGGCCTGGTCATCGCCGCGTCGGACGCGCTGGTGCTCAAGGCGCTGTACGGCCGCGCCTTCCGCGCGCCCACGCCCCAGGAGCTGGTCGAGCGCATCCCCGACACCGACTACAACCAGGGCCGCTTCGAGGGGAACCCGCTCCTGAAGCCCACCACCGTGGACACCTTCGAGCTGGGCATGGACCTGGTCCAGGCCGCGGGCGACACCCGCGTGCGCGTGCGCGCCAACGCCTTCCTGCAGAACTTCGCCTCGCCCATCACCCCCGTGGACACCAGCGGCAACATCGTCCCCCTGCGCAACCGCGAGCTGGGCGTGCGCGTGTACGGCGTGGAGGCGGAGGCCCGCCTGGAGGCGTCCAAGCGCGCCGTCGCGTGGGTCAACGCCAGCCTGTCCCGCGCGCAGGACCTGGAGGTGCCGGAGCAGTCCCGTCTGCTCACGGACGTGCCCCAGGCGCGCTTCAACGCGGGCGTGTCCATGCCCCTGGGGGACTGGTTGAACCTGGACGTGGTGGTGCGCTCCGGCGCCGAGCGGCGCAACAACAACCGCTCCACGCTGGAGCTCATCCGCCGCTACGAGATCCCCGCCTACAGCCTCATCACCGCGCAGCTGCGCACCGAGCCCATCTGGGAGCACTTCGAGGTGACGCTCTACGCGCAGAACCTCTTCGACCACGACCTGCGCGACGACGTGCCCCGTCCGGACCGCGTCACCGGCCTGCTGCCGCGCGAGGGCGTGTCCGGCTACCTCACCCTGAGGGCCTTCTACTGATGGACCGCCGCCACCTCACCGCCGCGCTCGCCGCGCTCACGCTCCTGCCCGGCTGCCTCGCGTACAACGACTCCTGCACCCCGCTGGTGGACGACCCCGACGCCGTCGTGGGCTTCCTGGGCGAGGAGGTCCAGCTGGGCTCGGCCTTCACCCGCCACGACAACAACGCGCTGGGGCAGCTGGCCGCGGACGCGTTCCTCCACGCGGAGGACGGCGCCGCGAAGCCCACCGACCTGGGCATCATCAACGGCGGCTCGCTGCGCGACGAAGGCCTGTGCGTCACCCGCACGTCCCTGCGCACGGGGCCGCTCACCGACGGCGTCCTGCACGAGGTCATCCTCTTCGAGAACCTCCTCGTGACGGTGGACCTCACGGAGAAGCAGCTCGTGGACCTCTTCGAGCACTCCGTGGAGGCGCTGGCCGTGGAAGGGCAGGCCATCGTGTCGCCGTCCGGCGCGTTCCTGCACGTCTCCGAGGGCACCACCCTGCGCGTGGACTGCGGGCGTCCGGCGGGCCAGCGCGTGACGGGGCTGCGGGTGCGCGGACGCGACGTGTCCATCCCCGCGCGCGACGACGCGTCCATCCGCTACCGGGTGGCGATGTCCACGTTCCTGCTGGAGGGAGGGGACGGCTACGGCGGCATCCTGGGCAACGCGGGACAGGACCCGGACCGCAACCCGGTGACGGCGCGCAAGCTGGGCGGCACGGACGCCAACATCGCGGCGGCGTACATGAAGAGCACGTACCCCAGCCCGGTCCAGGCGCTGAAGGAAGCCCCGCGCATCGTCTTCACC
>NZ_RAWC01000146.1:0-22039 GCF_003611685.1 Corallococcus sp. CA049B
AATGTCGGAGGGGTCACACCCGTTCCCATCCCGAACACGGAAGTTAAGCCCTCCAGAGCCGATGGTACTCCGCGGGAAACCGCGTGGGAGAGTAGGTCGCTGCCGGATTCTTTTTGAAAGCCCCTGGTGCCGCAAGGCACCAGGGGCTTTGTCTTTGCGGGCTTGTGCCATGGGGTTCAGGCGCACGCCTCTCGTGGATTGATCCGACGGGATGCGAACGTACAAACGCCTGGCTTTGAGGCTGGCCTGACCCTGGATGCTTTTGCTTGAGTGGCGCTCCTTCCCCCTCTCTGGACAGGAGCCTCTCGCATGCATCTGCTTCGAATCTACGCCGCTGGTCTGTTCGCGCTGGGGCTGTTGCTGGCACCCGCGGAATCCAAGGCGCAGCAGTCCGGCGTCCGCCTGGGCGTGGGCGCGGATTACTGGGTGGACACCAGCGCCGCGTTCAACTTCACGCTGGGCGTTGAAGGGCATGTCGCGGGTCCACTCTTCGTGGGGGCCCGGTTCGGCGCGGTGCTCGTCACGGACGGCAACATCATTGGCGTTCCGTTGGACATCTCGCTTCGCGCGACGGTGGGCCGGAACGTCTACATCGAGGGACTCGCGGGGCCGTGGATCTTCTTCAAGGGGGACACCTTCAAGGCCCATGCGGCGTTTGGCTTTGGTCTCCAGGGCAAGGCCGCGAGCATCGGCATCGAGGTGGGCTACCTCGATCCGAATCCCATCATCGGCCTGCGGCTGGGCTACAAGTTCTGAGGCCTTGCCTCAGTAGTGCGGTGGGCGCTCCTGCTGGCGGGCGTCCACCAGGCCCGGCTCGGCGTCCAGCTTGCGCTTGAGCTGGTCCAGCTCCGCCCGGAGCGCGTCGATGACGCGCCCCTGCTGATAGAGCACGTCACTCAGCTCCTGCAGCAGCTCCTGCTGCTGCGTGTAGCGGATTTCCAGCTCGACCAGGCGCTTGTCTTCCATTGCCGTCTTCTCCGCTCGGGGACCGTGCCCCATGAATACCCTTGAACATCTGCAGCGCGCCCGCGAGCTGCTGGGACGCGGACAACCCGAGCTGGCGGAGTCCGCGCTCAGTGACGCCATCGATGCGGCCGTGGCGGCGGAGGACCTGGTCCTCCTCACCCAGGCGCGGTTCGCGCTGGGGGAGTTGCTCTTCCAGCAGGGCCGGGATGAAGAGGCAATCCCCTTCCTCCAGGCGGTGGTTCGCACCGAACGGGCTGACGGGTCCGTGGACGCGCCGGTCATCGCCTCCGCGAGGATGCTGCGCCAGATTCGAGGACAGGAGCCTCGGTAAGACTCAGGGGAGCCGGCACTGCTCCCGGATGGCGTCCATCCGCTGCGGGAAGCGCCGCTCCAGGTCCGTGCGCGTCTGACGTGCTCCCTCGAGCTTCCCTGCCTTCACCTGGAGGGTGCAGAGAGTGGCCAGCGCCCGCGTGTCGGACACGTCCAGACGGTCCGCCTGACGTAGGGCTGCCTCGGCGGCGGTCTCATTTCCCATCTGGAACCAGGCGACGCCCAGCTGGAAGTGGCCTTCCGCGAGCTTCGGGTCCTTCTGCACCGCCTGCTGCAAAAGCCCCACGGCTTCGCGGCTCCGGCCTTCCCTGGTGAGCACCAGCCCCTGTTCCACCAGGAGGCGGGCCGCGGGGACCTTGCCCTCCAGGGAGGTGAAGACCTTCAGGGCGTCCTCGGGCCTGCCCGTCCGGCTGAGCAGCCGGCCGTAGCGCACGCCGATGAGGGGATCGCCGGGTGCGCGGCTGTAGGCCTGGGACAGGGCTTCCGTGGCGCCCTCGACGTCTCCCTTCTCCTCGCTCAAGTCCGCCCGGAGCAGCTCCGCCCGTGGGTCCGCCGGCGCGAGCCTCCTCGCCTTGTCGAGCGACTGGTCCACGCAGCGGGACATCCGCTCCCGGTCGCAGATGCGCGCGAGCAGGAGCTGGGTCTCCAGGGCGTTCGGGTCCCTCCGCTCGGCTTCCAGGACCAGGTCGTGTGCTTCCGCGGGGGCCCCTTCGCGCAGGAGCTCGGCCGCCTCACGCAGGTCCGCCGCCGTCGCCTTGTCGTTGTGTTTCAGGGGCACCAGGAACCGCAGACGGCCTTCCACGCTCTCCGTGGCCCTCGCGATGGCCAGCTCCTGCTCGGGCATGTCGCGGGGCAGGAACAGGGGGATGGCGTGGATGGCGAGCGCCGCTCCACAGACCCAGAGGACGCCCCGGAGACCCTGGTTCCGGCGCTGACCGCTCCGCGCCCCCGGTTCGTTCGATGGGTCGCTCATGGGGCGTTCTTAAATGGCTCGGAGGTGCGGGCGCAGCCCTGACGGCAGTTCCAGCTCGCAGCTCCAGCAGAACTCGAAATTGGCGGGGTTCTCCTCGCCACAGCGTGGACAGGTCACCGAACGGCTGGCGGCTTCCTGGTTGGCCTGGAGCTCCGCGAGGACCTGGCGCCCGGCTTCCAGTTCCTGTGGCCACAGCCACAGCTCCACCCAGGCCTCGGTGCTGGGAATCTCTCCGCTCAGCGGGACCAGGGACTCGCCGCGGATGTCGACCGAGAGCCCGGCTGATTCCAGGGCCCCCGCCAGCATCCGTGCCTCTCCGACCGTGCGGTGCACGGAGAACTGCACGCGCTTCATGCTGCTTGTCTCTCAGAACCGGGCCCCCGGGGCAACCGGCCCCGGCTGCTCCCCTGCTGAGCCTCGGGCGATGCGGCCCTCACGGACCGTGCGTCCCCCGTCATTCATCATGACGGAGCTGGTGTGGCAGGACGGCGTGGGCGTGGCGGGGGGCTCGAGCGTGGAGCTCCGCTGACAGCAGCGCGTCCCAGGCGATCATACCCGCCACCCCTCGCGGGCAGCCGCTCGGTGGCGAGTCTCAAGCGGGGTGTCTCCTCGTCCTCGAAGGCCAGGGTCACCGCCAGGATGTCCGGGCCTCCTGCCTGGGGCGCGAGCGTGGCGGGTTCGGGCTCCCGCTGCAGGGGTTCCAGCAACGGGGCCAGCCGGCGGATCTCCTCCGGCGTCAGGTCCCGCTCCACCACCGGTTCGCCCTGCTCCAGGACGCGCAGGTGCTTGAGGCCTTCCACTCGCAGCGCCTGCGCTCCAGTGTTCGTCTGGCCACTGCGCTCGTAGGTCACCGTTTTCACGCGCCGTACCTCCCCCGGAGTCAAGGAGTAGGCATTCGCATCCTCCCCTGCATCCGAGGAAGTCCTCGCTGAGGGCCTCCAGTCCGGGAAGGACAGCCCTAGCGACCGGTGCCGGACACCAGGCAGCCCCCGCTGGGCCCCTGCGCTTCCTGGGGACGTCTCCCTACCGTGCCTTCCGTCCGGGCGCCCATGTCCGGACACACGGAGGACGCCGAACGATGAGCAAGCACAAGAACCCGAGCCCGAATGATCAGCGCTCCAACACGAAGAACCCCGAGCGCCCGGAGCACAAGTCCGCCCAGGACAACCGCTCCAACCAGATGAACCCGAACCGTCCTCCGAACCCGCCGTCCCACATGCCTTCGCACGGCGGTGGCACGACGGGCGGGGACGATTCCTCGAAGCGCTGAGTGAAACGGGAGAGGCCGGCCCGCGCGTTCGGGCCGGCCGCTCCGGGGGGCGTTGTCCTAGCGGACGCGCGGCGAGCACTCGCCTTCGCCGCGGTAGTGGCCCACGGTGCGCACGAGCGCCGTCACGAAGTCGCGCAGCGTCCGCACGCTGCCCGCGCCCCCCGTGCCGTACTGGCCCGAGGGCAGCGACGTCAGGTTCACCAGGCCCAGCTCATCCAGGGTGATTTCGCCGTCCGGGCCGACGATGCCCGTGCTGTCCGCCGCGGCGATGGCGTCGAAGCGCATCTTCGCGTCCGGCGACTGGAGGTCGTCGAAGAAGAGGTGGTCGCCGTGGATGGTGAGCTGCACCGTCTCCGTGCCGCCCTTGGGCACCGTCACGCCGTTGCCGATGTCCTCGCTCTCGCAGTGCTCATAGAGGGTGTTGGTGGCGAAGCCCCAGTGGAAGCTCTTGGTCGCCGCGCCCTTGGTGGCCGTGCCCTCGACGTAGACGGACCAGCCTTCGGTGTTCATCCGCGTCACGTCCTCCGCGTCCGCGTTGCCGGCGGTGGCGTTCGTGGCGGGGGCGATGGCGTAGCTCACCTCGTCCCAGTCCTCGGCGGCCAGGTCGCTGAACTTCGCGACGTCCACCGGTCCCGGGCGGTGCACGTCGTACACCTTCGCGGCCGTCTGCTCGGCGGCGGTCTCGCCCTCGCCGTTGGCGACCTTCACCTCGCTGAGCTTCACGAGGAACTTGGTGTACTTCACCGTCCAGCCGTCCTCGAAGGCGCTGGCGGGGATCTCCTTCTCGATGAAGTCCTCTCCGTACGTGGTGAACGTCACGTTGCCCTGACCCGACGAGCAGGCGAGCAGGCCCAGACACGACACACCCATCAGCCAATTCTTCATCACTGCGCTGCTCCTTCCACCCACGTCACGACGTAGGCGCTGGTGTCTTCCACGCCGCGCACCAGCCCGTTCTGGGCCTGGCTGCCGGCGGGGAAGGTGGAAACGCCAGCCGCGTCCGGAAGCGACGCGGTGGCGAAGTCGATGCGGTCCATCCATTTCCCCAGGTCCACCGCGATGCGCACGAAGCCGGCCTCCTGCTGGAGGTCGCGCTCGAAGCGCACGCCTTCGATGGCCTTGGGCAGGTCCACCGCCGCGTCGAAGTGCACCGTGGCTCCGGAGGTGTGGGTCGCGGTGCCTCGCACGTGGGCCTGGTGGCCTCCGAGGACGTTCTGCGCGTCCGTGGCCGCCGTGGGCGTCACGAGCGTCAGCTCCAGTGAGCCGTACGCGCCGGTGACGGCGTTGGCCTTGCCCAGGTTGCCTCCCGCGAGCAGATCCACGGTCTGGGCGTTGAGCACCTCTCCCAATGCATCCCCGGGGACGTAGTGGCCGGGGTGCGCGTTCGCGGTGCCTCCGATGAGCGAGTACCAGTCGAAGCGGGACAGCAGCACGCGGCCCTCGAAGAAGCGCACCGAGCCCACGGAGAGCTGTGCGGCATCGGGCGTCACCGTCCAGCCGTACTCGTTGGGGGCCGTGGGCGCCGTCGCCGTCATCGTCACGGCGAAGGTGCGGCGCTCGGCTTCGGTCTTGCCGCCGCAGCCCATGCTCATCAGGGCCACGATCAAGGCCGGTGCAATCGGGTTCATCACAGGTGGACCTCCAGGGTGAGCGAGGCCACGCGTGGTGCCCCCGCGGTGAAATGTCTGGCTGGAACGAGGCCTGGCTGGGCGGTGGGGTCGAAGCGCGAGCTGTAGACGAACTCGCCGTCACGCCAGCGCGTGTTGAGCAGGTTCTTCACGTCGAGCCGCAGCGCGAGCGCTCCCCGCCGCAGCGCGGCCTGCACGTCCGCGAGGAACACGGTGTGGCTGTATTCGTCGTAGGGCAGGGGCCTGGGGCCGATGAGCGTGAGGCCCGTGCCCAGCGACAGCACGGAGTCGATGCCGGGCAGCGGCTTCTCCCAGCCGAGGTCCGCTCGAGCGACCAGGGGCGCGAAGTAGGGGAGCTTCGCGTCCGTCTTCGTCACCGTCGCGTTCGCCACCGTGGCGCTCAGCGCGGCCGTGACGCCTTCGAATGGACGCGCTTGCAGCGACGCGGAGATGCCCGTGCGCAGTGTCTCTCCCGTGAAGACGGTGGTGCCCACCGTGTGGTCGAAGAAGAAGTCGTCCGCCACCTGCGAGCCGAAGACGCTCGCCTGGAAGGACAGATGTTCTCCGTCCCTCCGCGTGCCCAGCTCCGCGCCGTGCACGTTCACGAAGGGCGCCTGCTCTCCTTCCGCGAGGCTTCGCGCTTGCGGTGAACGGAAGCCGTCTCCGTAGCTGGCGAAGAGGGCCCAGGTGTCCGTGAGCGCGTATTCGACGCCGGCCTTCGCGCCCCAGTGCACCCCGAAGGCGCTGCGCGAGTAGCCCTGCCCGTCGTAGTAGCGCGGGTCGCGGAAGGCGAGCGCGTCGAAGACCTCCACGCCCAGCGCGTCCGCGCGGCCTCCCAGCCGGAAGGCCCAGCGGCCCAGCGGGAGCCTGGCTTCGGCGTAACCCCAGACGTTCGTCTGCGTGATGTCCGCGTCCACTTCGTCCGCGAAGAAGGTGCCGTCCGTCTCCCGGTAACGGCGTTGCGTCTGGTGGATGCCGTCGCGCCTTCCTCCCAGGCCCAGCTCCAGCGCGACGGGGCGGTCGAAGAGGGTGACCTGGCGGCGGTGCTCGGCGCGCAGGCCCAGCGTGGAGCCGTCGTGGGTCTGCTCCAGGCCGTCGCCCCGGCCGTCCACCCGGTAGCCCGTGAAGTTGTTGCGCAGGCGCAGGTCCGAGAGGATCCCGAAGGCCTCCAGGCGCGTGCGCGCGGTGCCTTCGCGCGGGAGGTCCACTCCGATGAGGAGTTGGTGCCTGGAGACCGTGCCTCCCTGTCGGTCGAAGGAGCCGGAGTAGAAGGTGCGGCGCCCGGCTTCGAGGTCGTCCTCGCGCACCACTCCGGGGGAGTCGAAGCGCGTGACGTAGCTTCCTCCCAGGATTCGCGCGCTCAGGCCGTGGCCCAGGTCCAGGTTCGCCTGGGCGAGCAGCGCGGCCCGGCCGTAACCTCGCTGGGGCCCGAAGCCGTCACTCTCTCCGAGCTCCGCCGCCGCGAAGGTGCCGGGGTCCTCGCCCGGGCGGACCGTCACGACGAGCCGGCGCGTGTTGAACTGGCCCAGCGTGCCAGCGAACTCCACGCCCTTCTCACGCGCGCCCAGGTCCATGCGCACCGTCCCCGCGACCGCGAAGTCTCCCTGGAACGCGCGGTAGGAGCCCTCCGTCACCTCCAGCGATTGGACGAGCTCCGGGATGATGAAGTTGGTGTCCGCGTAGCCCAGCGCGTGGATGTGGCTCACCTCGTTCACCGGCAGGCCTCCGACGTTCAACTCCACGTCCTGGCCGTGGAGCGCGTCGAAGCCTCGGAGGAAGAGCTGCTGCGCCTTGCCTTCGCCGCTGTGCTGCGAGGCCACCAAGCCTGGGACGACTCGGAGCACGTCCGTCGCGTTCAGGCGCGGTGCCGTGTCGAGGATGTCCCGGCCGATGGTGACCTCGGCGGCGCTCTGGGCCGGACGCGTGCCTCGCACCACCGTGGAACGCTGCTTCACGGCGGCCTCCGTGGCCTGTTGTGGCTCAGGTTGCTGCTGTCGTGGCGTGGCTTCTGTTTCCTCGTGGCGGGTGGCTTCCGGCCCTTCCTGTGCGGCCGGCACGGCCGAGGCAAGACACGTCGAGAGCGTGGTGAACGCGATGAGCAACATGGTCACGGTGGGGACGGCACGACGGCACGTCACCGGCGCGCGTGGGGACGCGCTCCGGGGCGTGCGGGTTTGATGGACAGACGGATTGGGGACGCACGCTCACGCAGGCCCGTGTCTGGCCTGGGCCAGACGGTCCGCGTGCTCGCGAGTCATCCTTTCGGAGGTCCGAAGGGGGCTAGGGGCCCTGCGGCATCGCCGCGGACCGCAACCGCTGGCCCGGCGACCACTCCGGGCTTCGCTCCGGCTCCACCCGCCAGGACACCCAGCGTAGCTTCGGCGGCACGAACACGGTCCAGCTCGCCGCCACCGCCAGCAGGTGCTCCACCGAGCCCGTCAGGTGCTGGTGGTCATGGCCCTGCTCGGACTCCTTCGGGCACGCGGCCTTCGTCGCGTCACACGCACCCGGGGTGCGGTGGACGTGGGTGCTGACGCCGTGCTCGTGGCGCCCCAGGCCTCCGCCGTGTCCCACCACCGCGTGCAGCACCGGCGCGATCGCGAGCCCGTACACCAGGACCCACAGTCCCAGGAACGCCAGGTCTCGTCGGTCTCGGGTATCCCACACGGCGGTTTGGGGGGCGGCGGAGCGTCCAGGACGGGGGAGGTGAGGCGGCTGCCTGCCTATCCGTCCTCCCCCCGACACGCAAGGCGGCCTCCGCCGCTCGCTGCGCGACAGTTCCTTGCCGCCCCGTCCCATGACCCCGTGGACCGCTTGACGCATTGCATCGGAATCCGCTGCGGCCACAGAGTTCCCGTCATAGACTCGTCACGTGCGTTCCGAATCCGCCGCGCTTCGTTCCCTGCCTGCCTCCACGGAGGTTCCTGCCCCGCCCTCGCGCGCCGACCGTCTGCGTGCGCTGGGGAGTGAGTCGTTCGACCTGCTCGTCATTGGCGGCGGGGTGACGGGGGCGGGTGCTGCTCGGGACGCGGCGCTGCGGGGGCTGAAGGTGGCCCTGGTGGAGCGCGAGGACTTCGCCAGCGGGACGTCCAGCCGCTCGTCGCGCCTCATCCACGGCGGCCTGCGCTACCTGGAGCATGGCCACCTGGGGCTCGTCTTCGAGTCGAGCATCGAGCGGCGCCGCCTGCTCCACCTGGCGCCCCACCTGGTGCGCCCCTTGGCCTTCATCTGGCCCGTCTATGAAGGGGCTCGCGTGCCGCGCTGGAAGCTCAACGCGGGCCTGATGCTGTACGACGCCCTGTCCCTGTTCCGGAACGTGAAGGCGTATCAGCGCCTGTCGCTCAAGCAGCTGGTGGAGGCCGAGCCCGGCATCCGCTCCGAGGGGCTCAAGGGCGGTGCCCGCTACTACGACGCGGCCACCGACGACGCCCGCCTCACGCTGGCCAACGCGCTGGGCGCGAGCGAGGCCGGCGCGGTGGTGCTCAACCACGCCTCCGTGAAGCGGCTGGTGCTGGAGGACGGCAAGGTGAAGGGCGCGGTGGTGGTGGATCACCTCACCGGCCTGGAGCACACCGTGCGCGCGCGCGCCGTCGTCAACGCGACCGGGCCCTGGAGCGATGAGATCCGCCGGCTGGATTCGCAGCAGGAGCGCACGGGGCCCGCGGTGCGCGGCAGCAAGGGCGTGCACATCGCCGTGCCCCGCTCGCGGCTGAACATCGGGGATGCGCTCACGTTGCTGTCGCCCGTGGATGGCCGCGTGATGTTCATCCTGCCCGCGGAGGCGTTCACCCTCATTGGCACGACGGAGACGGCCACCCGCGCCCATCCGGCCGAGGTGCGCGCGAGCGAGGCGGACGTGGCCTACCTGCTCTCCTCCGCCAATGCCTTCTTCCCCGAGGCGAACCTCACCCGCGAGGACATGGTCAGCGCCTGGGCCGGCATCCGCCCGCTCGCGGCGAGCGGCTACCACGGCAACAGCGACGCGGGCAGCGCCAGCCGCGAGCACGCCATCGATGTGAGCCCGTCCGGCGTGCTGGCCATCAGCGGCGGCAAGCTCACCACCTTCCGGGTCATGGCCCGCGACGTGGTCAACGCCGTGGAGCGCCACCTGTCCCTCCCGCACAAGAAGCCCGTCACCCACGAGCAGCCCCTGCCGGGCGGCGACCTCCTCAAGCTGGACGCGGAGCTCGCGGCGGCGAAGCAGGAGGTGGGGGATGCGGCCACGGGCGAGCACCTGGTGCGCGCGTACGGCAGCCGCTGGCACGCGGTGTGGGCGCTCACTCGCGAGTCGCCCGAGCTGGCCGAGCCGCTGGTGGAGGGCCTGCCCTACCGCCGCGCCGAGGCCGCGTGGGGCGTGTCCCACGAGATGGTCCAGACGCTGGCGGACCTGCTCATCCGCCGCCTCAAGGTCGCGTTCGAGACGCGCGACCAGGGCCGCGCGGCCGCCGTGCGCGCCGCCGAGGTGATGGCGCCGCGCCTGGGCTGGGACGCGGCGGAGACCGAGCGTCAGCTGGCGGCGTACGCCGTGGATGCCCAGCGCATCTTCGGCGTGGATCCCTCCGACGCCTGACGCCCTGCCGGGAGTCCGGGCCCGGTGCGTCATGCCGGGCCGGAGGCCCTGCCGCGAACGGGGCGCTCCCCATGAGCGTTGAGCGCCCCACGTTGGACCGGCACCGGATGGCCGTCGGGCGCACGACAGCCGCCCGAGCAGTCGTCCTACGTCCATGCTTAAATCGTCGTGGGAACGGGAAGCAGGGTTGGCTCGTTCCTCCCGGCCCCCTTTCTGGGGGCGGCGGGTCACGGCGCGGTAATCCACGTTGGCCGGGCGAAGGAGATACACCCCATGAAGCGTTGGCTTTGGCTTGGGCTCGGGTTGTCCGGACTGGTGGCGAGCGGCTGTGGCAGTGACCCCGAACCCATTGACGTCCTGCCCCAGGAGTGTCCCGGCACCTCGGAGGTGTCGCTGCCGAAGCCGGGGGTCTCCCCGCTGAGCACGGACACGGCGGCGGACGGCGTCATCATCACCTACAAGCCGAAGGTGACCGCGAGCGCGCTGGCCGCGTCGGCGGACATCGCGGCGGCCGTGGAGCGCGAGGGCGGCACGGTGATGCGCCGCATCCCGAACATGAACGTGGTGTCCGCCCGGCTGTCGCCGGAGGCCATCGCCGCGCTGAAGCTCCGCCCGGACGTGGTCTCCGTGACGCCCAACCGCCGCGTGCGCGCGCTGGGCCTGCCCACGCCTCCGCCGCTGGCGTCGTGGCAGGGCGCGTACACCACGCAGGGGTCGGTGGGCGAGTACACGGAGGGGCTGAAGTTGATCCAGGTCCCGCAGGTGTGGGACGCGAACAATGACGGCGTCCTCGACCCCGGCGCGCCCACGGGCGAGGGCGTGAAGGTGTGCGTCATCGACAGCGGCTGGGACAGCAAGCACCCGGAGCTGAAGGCGGCGTTCCTCATGGGCAAGGACTTCGTCGACAAGGACGATGACCCGTCCGACCAGAGCGAGTCCCAGGGCGTGGTGACGGTGGGCGGCGGCCACGGCACGCACGTGTCCGCGACCATCCTGGCGCAGTTCGGCGCGGGCTCCGGCGCGCGCGTGGCGCCCGGGGAGGAGCCGAACGGCGTGGTGGGCGTGGCGCCGGGCGCGTCGCTGCTCGTCGCGCGCGTGCTGGACACGGACGGTGGCGGTCGCACGGACGACGTCATCGCGGCGGTGGAGTGGTGCCATTCGCAGGGGGCACGGATTGCCTCGCTGTCGCTGGGCGCGCCGGACCCGTCCGAGACCGAGCAGACCATGTTCGAGAAGGTCTGGGAGGACGGCAACGGCATGCTGTCCATCGCGGCCAGCGGCAATGATGGCAAGCTCGGCATCGCGTATCCGGCCGCGTACCTGCCGTCCGTGATGGCGGTGGGCGCGGTGGACATGCAGGGCGAGCACGCGCCCTTCTCGCAGTTCGGCCAGGAGCTGTCCGTGGTGGGGCCGGGCGTGAACGTGCTGAGCGCCACGGTGCTGGGGGCGGCGTCGCTGTCCTCGGTGACCGCGTCGTCGTCGCCCATCGCCTCGTCGCCGCTCACGTACACCGCGCAGGGCACGTACACGGGCCGGCTGGTCAACTGCGGCCTGGGCGCGGACCGCGCGGCGTGCGGTGAGTCCGCCACCTGCGACGGCTTCGTCGCCTACGTGGACCGTGGCGACCTGTTCTTCGAGGAGAAGGCGCGCAACGTCATCCAGGCCGGCGCCCGCGCGGTCATCATCGGCAACAACGTGGAGGACGACGGGGAGGGCACCTTCACGCTGGGCTCCGCGAACTCGCACTGGGTGCCCACGGTGTCGGTGTCCATGGCGGCCGGCGCGTCCCTCAAGAAGATGATGGGCCAGGACGTGACGGTGTCCATCACCGGCCTGGACTACCAGCGCGAGTCGGGCACCTCCATGGCCACCCCGCATGTGTCGGGCGTCGCCGCGCTGGTGTTCAGCGCCCGGCCGGACCTGAGCGCCGCGCACGTGCGCGCGGTGCTGGAGAAGACGGCGAAGGACGACAAGGCGACGCCGGGCAAGGACGCGAAGTACGGCTACGGCCTGGTGCAGGCGGCCAAGGCCGTGGAGCTGGCGAAGTCGCTGCCCCAGGGCGGCGGTCCGCTCCCGCTGCCGTAGCGGCCTCACCGTCGCGCCCGTGGGCCTGACGCCCCCGTGTCCCTCGTGGGACCGGGGGCGTCTCCTTTTCCTCCGTGCAGGCGCCGGGTCGTGGGTTGGCACTCCGGACGGACAGGCGACCGCCAGGCCTCCGGGCCGGTGGTTCGCGCCGCGTGCGCGTGCACCTTCCCAAGAAGGGAGGCGCGCGGCGCATGAGGCGAGACACCTGGCTGGGATTGGGGATCGCGGGTCTGGCCTGCCTGCTGATGTGCGCCGGGGCTCAATCCGGCGGGATGGAGAATGACGCTGCGTCCGGGCAGGGCAACGCTCCCGCCACGACGCCGCAAGCTCCGGCGACCGCGCCGCAAGCTCCCGCGGCCGCGCCGCAAGCTCCGGTGTCGACGCCACAGCCGCAGCCGGGGACGGGCGGCTCCGGGGCGAACACGCAGGCCCCCGCTGGGACGGCTCCTGGCACCGCGCCCGCGCAGGGCACCGGAGGGGACGCGGGGGGCACGCCGGTTTCGGAGCCGAACCCGGAGGGGCAGACGACTCCGCCCAACCCGGGCCCGGAGACGAACACGGGCACGGGCGGCACGGGCAACACGGGAACGGGAGCTTCCTCCACGGCGAAGCCTCCCGCTTCGGGCGCCCAGCAGGGCGTCGCGGTGGTGGATGCCATCTACCGGGGAAAGGTGCGCTCGGTGTCCGACAAGGAGGTCGTCATCGACAACGAGGGCTTACGCCTGCCGCTGGAGATCAGCACCCAGACGCGTGTCGTCCGCGACGGTGAGGACATCGGCGTGACGGAGCTCAAGGAGGGCGAGCGGGTGCGCGCCACCGTGAACCTGGTGGGCCGGAGCCACACGCGGGAGATCGCCGTGCTGACCGGCGCCGAGGCCCGGCGCGACGCCGCGACCCAACGCCGCCGGTAGCCAGGGCCTGTCCGTCAGCCGCATGGCTCCGTCCGCGTCTCCCGGACGGAGGTTTCCACCATGACGGTCTACGACCGATACCGAACCCTGTTGCACAAGTTGGCCCTCGTCCGCGCCCGTGCGCCCGGCGGGGATTCACCTGAAGCGGATGCGCTGCTCGACACGATGGACGAGGTCTGGGCCGCCCTGTCCGACGGCGAGCGCGCCGCCATGGAGCGCGAACGCGCCCGGTTGGCCGTCGCCGTGGACACGCGCGCCGTGCCCGCGTGAGGCGCTCGCGTCACTCCCGCACGGACCCCATGGGTGCGCCCGTGGGCCCATGGGGAATGCGCGAGGACGGCCGGGACGGCGGCAGTTCCCGGCGCTGACGCTGACGCCACACCGCCCGCGTGTAGTCCACCACCGACGCCAGCGACAGCAGCGCGACGAGCGCCACGAGAGGCCGCACCAGCGGCGGGTAGAGCAGGACGCACAGCAACACCGCGAGCTGCAACGTCGTGACGACCTTGCCCAGCATCCGCGCCTTGAGTTCGATGGCCCGCATGTCCGGCCGCACCCTGGCGACGATGAAGCCGATGGCCGTGCCGATGTCCCGCAGGAGCAGCAGCGTCAGCTCCACGGGGTCGATGAGCCCGTCCAGCAGACACACGATGAAGGCCGTCACCATGAAGGCGCGGTCCGCCACCGGGTCGATGAGCGCGCCCAGGCGCGTGGACAGCCCCCGGTGCCGGGCAATCCAGCCATCCAGGAAGTCCGTCGCCGCGGCCAGCACCACCAGGAAGGCCCTCATGCGCAGGTCCGACACCGCGATGAACACCGCGGCGAGCGGCAGTCGCGACAGGGACAGCGTATTGAGCAGCACGAGGCTTGCCCGACGGTGCATGGCTTTCAAAAGGTAGTGCTCGGTCCCCGGGGCGCACCTGCCCGCGATGGCGAGCGTCCGGCGAAGAACTCCTCTGGTGCCCTCGTGGATCCACGCTCGGCGAAAGGACCCTGCGGCCCGCGTGCGGTGTCCCAGGGCATGGCCCGGGATTTCCCCGGCCTTGTGCTCCTGGAGTCCGCCTCTTGAACGCGATGGGACCCGTCCGCCCCCTGCTGGCACTGGCCACCCTGCTCACCGTGGCGTTGCCCCTGGCGAGCTGTGAAGCGGCCGGTCGGGCGAAGGTCGCGCCTCGCGCCCCCACGGCCGAGGAGCAGAAGCGCTACCCGTGGCTGCCAGCCTCCGCCCGGGTGCGCTCGCTGGAGGAGGCCTTCACGCCCCCGGAGGGCTACTCGCGCGTGTCCCTGGAGGCGGGCTCTTTCGGCGCCTGGCTGCGCGGCCTGCCCCTGCGCCCGGAGGGCTCCCCCGTGCGCGACTTCCAGGGCAAGACCGTGCTGGCGGCCTCCGACTCCCGGCTGGCCGCGGTGGGGGAGCTGGACGTGGGCACCGCGAACCTCCAGCAGTGCGCGGACTCCATCCTGCGCCTTCATGCGGAGTGGCGCTGGGCGTCCGGCCAGTCGGAGCGCATCGCCTACCGCTTCACCAGCGGCCACCTGGCGTCCTGGCCCCGCTACGCGGCCGGGGAGCGGGCGCGCGTCTCTGGTTCGAAGGTGACGTGGGTGCCGGGGAGCGCGGCGGCGGACAGCTCGCGGGCGGCCTTCCGGAGCTACCTGAACCTGCTCTTCACCTACGCGGGCACCCTGTCGCTCCAGGCGGAAGGAGCGCGACCCACCCGGGAGCAGCTGCGGCCGGGGGACCTCTTCGTCCTGGGCGGCAGCCCCGGCCACACGGTGCTCGTTCTGGACGTGGCCACCAACGCGAAGGGGGAACGGGTGGCGCTCATGGGCCAGGGCTTCACCCCCGCGCAGGACTTCCACGTCCTGGCGGGGAGGGACGGGCCCTGGTTCCCCCTGGACGGGGAGAGCGTGGCGACGCCCTTCTGGGCGCCCTTCCCCATGACGTCCCTGCGCCGGCTGCCGTCGCCGTGATCGGGCTGGAAACGTGAAACGCCCACGAGGGGCGGCCTGGGGGACGTGCGCCCTCCTGGTGTGTCTCCTGGCGGACGGGGAGGCACCAAACGGAGGGTGCCCGAGGGTTCCGCTGGAATCGACAGGGGGGAGGAGGCAGGTTGCGGCGTGGAGTGTTGTCCTGCCGTCAACGCGGGACACACCGAAGCCGGGCCCGTCCCCCGCCGTGTGCCTGCCAGCCTAAAGGGAAGAGGAGCCCGTCCCCCGAGCCTCCACCATGTCCTCCGCCGCCGTGTCCGTGCCCGCGTCTTCGCCCCGGGCCAGCATCCTCCTCGTCGACGACACGCCCGGGCACCTCCTGGCGCTGGAGGGCATCCTCACGCCCCTGGGGCAGCGGCTGGTGCGCGCCACCTCCGGACGCGAGGCCCTGCGGCGCGTGCTGGACGAGGACTTCGCCGCCGTCCTGATGGACATGAACCTGGGCGACATGACGGGCGTGGAGGTGCTGGGCCTCTTGCGTGAGCGCGAGCGCAGCCGGCGCCTGCCCGTGCTGCTGATGACCGCGGGCGACGGCGACGAGAAGGAGTGGCTGGCGGCGTACGCGCACGGCGCGGTGGACTACCTGCGCAAGCCGCTGCGGCCTGAAATCCTCCTGGCGAAGGTGTCCATGTTCGTGGAGCTGCACCTGGCGCGCGAAGCCGTGCAGCGGCGCGAGGAGTCGCTGCGCGAGCGCGAGCGCCACGCCCTGGAGGCCGTCCACCGCGAGCGGCTGCACGCGTTCTTCATGCAGGCCCCGGTGGGCATCTCCATCACGCGCGGGCCGGACTTCGTCTTCGAGCTGGCGAATCCCTACTACGAGCTGCTGGTGGGCCGGCGGGTGACGCCGGGCCAGACGATGTTGGACGCGTTCCCGGAGATGGCCTCGCAGCCGGAGGTGATGGAGGTGCTGCGCGGCGTGGTGCGCACGAAGCAGCCCTTCGTGCGGCCGGAGTTCGAGGTGAAGCTGGTGCGCGACGGCCAGCCGGACTCCGTCTTCTTCAACGTCATCTACCACCCGATGGTGGAGGTGGACGGCACCGCGTCCGGCATCATCACCCTGGCCACCGACGTGACGGAGTTCGTGCGCGCGCGCCGGCACACGGAGGCGCTCACCCTGGACCTGCGAAGGCAGCAGGCCGCGCTGGTGGACAGCGAGCAGCGCCTGCGCCTGGCGCTGACGGCCACCCAGCTGGGCACCTTCGACATGGACGTGGTCACGGGCGAGCTCCGGTGGGACGCGCGCTGCAAGGCGCTCTCCGGCCTGCCGCCCGAATCGGAGCCGTCCTACGACACGTTCCTCGCGGGCCTGCACCCGGAGGACCGGGACGCCGTGCAGCGCGCGATCGCGCTCAGCTGGGACCCCAGCGGCAGGGGCGACTACGACGTGGCCTACCGCACCGTGGGGTTGAAGGACGGCGTGGAGCGCTGGGTGCGCGCCACGGGCCGCACGTACTTCCAGGACGACAAGCCGGTGCGCTTCGTGGGCACCGTGCAGGACATCACCGCGCGCAAGCGCGCCGACGCGGAGCGGGCCCGGCTGATGGCGGGCGAGCTGCGCCGCACCGAGCAGCTCCGGGGTCTGTCGCGCGCGAGCCTGGCGCTCAACGCGGCGGGCAGCGTGCCGGCCATCCTGGAGCTGGTGACGCTCAAGGCGCGCAAGCTGATTGGCGCGAACCAGTCCTTCGTGCAGGTGGCGGACGGCCGGGACGCTCCGCCGCTCGCCTCGCTGTCCGCGGTGGAGCATGATCCGCTGGCGCCCGGCGCCGCCCAGGTGGCCGTGGACGAGCGCGGCCTCTTCGCCCGGGTGTGCCAGGAGAACCGGCCGCTGCGCCTGACGCGCGAGGCGCTGCGCCAGCACGCGGACTACATCCAGGCGCCCCCCGCGCCGCCGCCCGCGCTGCCCCTGAAGGGCTTCCTGGCGGTGCCGCTGGTGGGGCACGACGGCCGCAACCTGGGCCTGGTGCAGGTGTCCGACAAGGTGGAGGGTGACTTCGACGCGGAGGACGAGACCATCGCCGTGCAGCTGGCGCAGATGGCCAGCGTGGCGCTGGAGAACGCCCGCCTGTACGAGACGGCGCAGGCGGAGCGGCGCAACCTGTTCGCGGTGCTCAAGCAGCTGCCCGCCGCCATCACCGTGCTGCGCGGCCCGGAGCTGGTCTTCGAGATGGCCAACGACCTGCGCCTGAAGCTCACCGGGTCCCGGCCGCTCCTGGGCCTGACCGTGCGCCAGGCGCTGCCGGAGCTCAAGGACCAGGGACAGGTGGCCCAGTTGGAGCACGTCTACCGTACCGGAGAGACCTACCAGGGCCACGAGGTGCCCATGCGCCTGGGCCGCGACGTGGGGCAGGAGGCGCCCGAGGGCTACTTCAACCTCACCTTCCAGCCGCTGCGCAACGCCGAGGGCAAGGTGGACGGCATCGTGTCCGTGTCCTGGGAGGTCACGGAGCAGGTGCTGGCGCGCCGGCGCATCGAGGCGCTGGCCGCGGAGCTCAAGGAGCGCGAGCAGCAGTTCCGCACGCTGGCGGACTCCATCCCGCAGCTGTCGTGGATGGCGGAGCCGGACGGGCGCATGTTCTGGTTCAACCAGCGCTGGTACGACTACACCGGGACGACGCCCTCGCAGGTGGGGGAGAAGGACTGGAACGAGCTGCTGGACCCGGAGGACGCCGGGCGCGTGCTGGAGCACTTCAACGCGGCCCTGCGCGAGGGGGCGCTGTGGGAGGACCAGTTCCGCCTGCGCCGCGCGGACGGCAGCTATCGCTGGTTCCTGTCGCGCGCCATGCCCGTGCGGGACGGCGAGGGGCGCATCGTCCGCTGGTTCGGCACCAACACGGACATCGACGACGAGCGCCGCATGATGGAGAGCCTGAGGCGGGCGGAGGAGGAGATCCGCCACCTCAACACGGGCCTGGAGAAGCGCGTGCGCGAGCGCACCGCCCAGCTGCAGGAGGCGAACAAGGAGCTGGAGTCCTTCAGCTACTCCGTGTCGCACGACCTGCGCGCGCCCTTGCGCCACATCACCGGCTTCGCGCAGTTGCTGGAGCGGCGGGCGGGCGCGAAGCTGGACGACGTGTCGAAGGGCTACCTCTCCACCATCGCGGGCGCGGCGAAGCAGGGCGGCACGCTGGTGGATGACCTGCTCGCGTTCAGCCGCATGGGCCGGGCGGAGCTGCGCCAGTCGCGGGTGGACCTGGGCCAGCTGGTGGAGGAGGCGAAGCGCGACCTGCTGCCGGAGGCCACCGGGCGGCAGGTGGCGTGGCGGGTGGGGAGCCTGCCCACGGTGGAGGGGGACCCGGCGCTCCTGCGGCAGGTCATCCACAACCTGTTGGCGAACGCGCTGAAGTATACCCGTCCCAAGCCGGAGGCCCTCATCGAGGTGGGGGTACGGGAGACGGAGACCGAGGTCGCGGTGTGGGTGCGCGACAACGGCGTGGGCTTCGAGATGCAGTACGTGGACAAGCTGTTCGGCGTCTTCCAGCGCCTGCACACGGCCGAGGAGTTCGAGGGCACCGGTATCGGGCTCGCGAACGTGCGGCGCATCGTGTCGCGCCATGGAGGACGGACCTGGGCGGAGGGCGCCGTGGGGCAGGGCGCGACCTTCACCTTCACCCTGCCCCGGGCTTCTCCGCTGGAGAAGAAAGTCGAGACGCACGCGTGATTGACCTCAAGCGGATCCTCCTGGTGGAAGACAGCGCCAACGACGTGGCGCTCACCCTGGCGGCGCTGGAAGAGGTGCACCTGGCCAACGAGGTGGTGGTGGTGCGCGACGGACAGCAGGCGCTGGACTACCTGTTCCGCAAGGGCGAGTACGCGAACCGGCAGGACGGCCACCCGGCGGTGGTGCTGTTGGATTTGAAGCTGCCGAAGGTGGACGGGCTGGAGGTGCTGGAGAAGGTGAAGGGCGCTCCGGAGCTGAAGGCGGTGCCGGTGGTGATGCTCACCTCGTCGCGCGAGGAGCGGGACCTGGCGCGCAGCTACGGCCTGGGCGTGAACGCCTACGTGGTGAAGCCGGTGGCCTTCCCGGACTTCGTGTCCGCGCTGCGCGAGCTGGGGTTGTTCTGGGCGGTGGTGAACCAGCCGCCGCCGGGCTCCCCTGGCGCGTCCGGAGCCTCGAAGTGAGCGCACGCGGCGGCGCCGCGCTGGACCTGACGCCGCTGCCATCGGCGGAGCGGCCCCTGTCCATCCTCTTGCTGGAGGACAGCCCGCTGGACGCGCAGTTGGTGGCCGCGCAGCTGGAGGAGGGCGGGCTGCCTTCGAAGCTGGAGTGCGTGCAGGGGCGGGCGGCCTTCGTCGCGGCGCTGGAGAAGGGGAGGTTCGACCTCATCCTGTCGGACTACAACGTGCCGGGCTTCGACGGGATGAGCGCGCTGGAGGCGGCGAAGGCCGTGTGTCCGGACACGCCGTTCCTCTTCGTGTCCGGCGCGCTGGGCGAGGACCGCGCCATCGAGCTGCTCAAGCGCGGCGCCACGGACTACGTGCTGAAGGACCGGCTGGAGCGGCTGGGCCCCAGCGTGCGGCGGGCGCTGCGCGAGGCGGAGGGGGTGCGGCTGCGCAAGCGCACGGAGGAGGCGCTGCGCCGCTCCGAGGAGCGCTACCAGCTGGTGGCGCACGCGAGCTTCGACGCCATCTGGGACCTGGATCTCCAGACGGACGCGATGCACTGGATTGGCGACGCGACGGAGGAGGTCTTCGGCTTCCCGGTGGAAGAGGTGGGCGCGGACGCGGCGTGGTGGCGCCGGCACATCCACGGCGAGGACCGCGAGCGGGTGCTGTCGGGGCTGCAGCGGGCGTTCGATTCGGACGAAGACCGGTGGCAGGACGAGTACCGCGTGCTGCGCAAGGACGGGGAGTACGCGTACGTGGCGGCGCAGGGCTCCATCCTGCGCGGAGCGAACGGGAAGGCGCGGCGCATCGTGGGCGCCATGCGCGACATCACGGAGCGGCGGCGGGCGGAGGAGGAGCGGCAGAAGCTGGTGCACGAGGCGCAGGCGCGCGTGGAGTTCGAGCAGCAGCTCATTGGCATCGTCAGCCACGACCTGCGCAACCCGCTGGGCGCCATCCTCACCGGCGCGTCGCTGATGCTCCGGCGCGACGACATCCAGCCGTGGCACGCGAAGGCGGCGGCGCGCGTCCTGTCCGCGGCGGAGCGGGCCACGCGGATGATCCGCGACCTGTTGGACTTCACGCAGGCCCGCATGGGCGGCGGCATCCCGGTGCACGCGGCGCCGTGCGACTTCCACGCGCTCACGCTGCAGGTGGTGGAGGAGGCGCGCACGGCGCACCCGGAGCGCACCATCCAGATGGAGCAGGAGGGGGACGGGCAGGGGGCGTGGGACTCCGACCGGATGGCGCAGGTGCTGTCCAACATCCTGGGCAACGCGCTGAAGTACAGCCCGGAGGACACGCCGGTGCGCGTGGAGAGCCGGGGCGAGCCGGACGCCATCGTGGTGCACGTGCGCAACGGGGGTGACCCCATTCCCCCGGAGATGCTCCCGCGCATCTTCGAGCCGCTCCAGCGCGGGACGACGGTGGGGCGCTCCGAGCGCAGCATCGGGCTGGGGCTCTACATCGTGCGGCAGCTGGTGCTGGCGCACGGCGGGACGGTGGACGCGCGGTCGTCCGCGGCGGAGGGCACGGTGTTCACCGTGCGCCTGCCGCGCTCATTCACCCGGGACACGGTGTCGCCGTAGGTCCTGGCAGTCACGTGGAAGGTGGACGCATGTCGAAGCCGCTGGAGGTCGTGAACGCCGTGCTGGACGCGGGCTTCGAGGGCCTGGGGCCGCTGTGCAGCGCGACGGGGCTGGCGGACGAGTACCTGCGCGACACGCGCTACGCGGGCCACGAGGCGCGCATCGATTCACTCATCCACTGGGAGACGGGGAAGCTGTTCACCACGGGCTTCCTGTCCGGGCTGGGCGGTCTGCTCACGCTGCCGGTGTCGCTGCCCGCCGGCCTGGGTGTGTCGTGGGCGGTGCAGGCGCGGCTGGTGGGCGCCATCGCTCGCATCCACGGGCACGACGTGGAGGAGGACCGCGTGCGGACCCTCACGCTGCTGGCCATCGTGGGGGACATTGGCAAGGAAGTGGTGAAGCAGGCCGGTATCGAGATCAGCCAGCAGCTGGGCATGCGCGCGCTGGAGGCCGTGCCGAAGCACGCCTTGAGCAGCATCAACCGCGCGGTGGGCTTCCGGCTGGTGAGCAAGGCGTCGCAGAAGGGCGTGGTGAACCTGTCCAAGGTCGTGCCGCTGGCCGGTGGGCTGGTGGGCGGCGCGGTGGATGCGCTCGCGTGCCGCGCGGTGGGGGCCACGGCCCGGCGGTTGTTCGCGCCAGGACCGGGGCCGCTGGTGCCCGTGTCGCCTGGATGACCGGGCGCGGGGCTTGTCGTTGACGGTGGGCCTTCGCGCTGGAGTCATCCGGGCGCATGGGCCGCCTCCTCGTCCTCCTCGTCGCGTTGGGCCTCACCGTGGGAGGTTGCCGGCGCTCGTCCGAGGAGGCGGGCACCGGGGGCCGCACCCGCATCGTCTTCAAGTTCCAGCCGCTGTGGGGGGACCCGAAGCCGTTCCGTGAGCTGCTGGCGCGGTACGAGCGCGCCAACCCTGACGTGGAGCTGGTGACGGAGGCGCTGCCGAACTCGTCGGACCTGGCGCACCAGTTCTTCCTCACGTCGTTGCAGGGCGGGGCCACGGACTTCGACGTGCTGGTGGCGGACGTCGTCTGGGTGCCGGAGTTCGCTCGCGCGGGCTGGGTGGCGGACCTGTCCGAGGACTTTCCTCCCGAGCGCCTGCGCCAGGAGTTCCTGCCCGGGCCCGTGGATGCCGTCGTGATGAACGGGCGCACGTACGCGGTGCCCTGGTACGTGGACGTGGGCGTCCTCTACTACCGCACGGACCTGGTGCCTCGCGCGCCGCGCACCTACGAGGAGCTGCGGCGCTTCACCCGCGACGCGATGGCGAAGACGCCCGGCATCCAGGGCTATGTGTGGCAGGGCCGGCAATATGAAGGCCTGACCTGCAACGTGTACGAGGCCATCTGGGGCCATGGCGGTCAGTCGCTGGGCAAGGACGGGCGCGTGCTGCTGGAGACGGAGCCCGCTCGCGAGGCGCTGGCGTACCTGCACGGGCTCATCGCGGACGGACTGTCTCCCCAGACGGTCACGGGCTTTGGCGAGGAGGAGTCGCGGCGCGTGTTCCAGGAGGGCCGCGCGGTGTTCATGCGCAACTGGCCCTATGCATGGAGCGAGGCGCAGGCGGAGGGTTCTCCCATCCGGGGCAAGGTTGGGATCGCGCCGCTGCCGACGAAGGATGGACAGCCGGGGTGGGGG
>NZ_RAWC01000147.1:0-21891 GCF_003611685.1 Corallococcus sp. CA049B
CGCGAGGGGCCAGGCGCTGACGCCGCTTCGAGCGCCGCGGCGCGCAGCGACTGCGCGCGGAGGGTCCGCTCGTGCTCGCTCTCCTCGTCCTCGACGCACCTCAGGCTGACGAAGAACTCCAGATCCCCGCGAGGGGTCGACGCGAAGTCCGCGAGCTGGAACGGGAACATCCCCAGCTCCGCCAGAGCGGCCGCGGCCTCCAGGAAGGAGCTCGGGGTGAAGACCCAGCAGTGCACATCCGTGTAGCTGGTGGACGCCAAGGCTTCCCGGGACTTCTGAAGCGCATTCTCGAGCGTGCCGGAGTACGGGAGGCTCTCCGCGTCGATGTCTTTGTTCCACATGGCCTGCGTGTCCACCTGGCAGTAGCAGGCCCAGAAGTCGAAGACCTGCTTCACGGTCGGCCCGGTGCGGCGCGACAGGAAGGCGTCCACCAGCTCCCCGGGGGTGCTCACCGGGCGCTTCGCGTCGAAGCAGAAGCGCTTGTCCGGGATGGCCAGCGAGATGATGCCGCCGGGACGCAGTGCCTGGCGCAGGTCCCCCAGCCAGCTCACGGGGTCCGGCACGTGCTCGATGACGTGGCTCGCGAGCACGAAGTCCACCCGCCGGTCACCCAGCGCACCGGACAGCGTTCGCGACGAGAGGTCCAGGTCCACGTCCACGATGGTCGCGGTATCCCAACCGTGCCCCTCGTACTTGCGCCGGAGCACCTCCGTGCTCGCATGGTCTGCATAGAGGATGCGCCCGGCGTCACGCGTGACGATCGGACTGGCGAGCGGTCCTATCTCCACCCCCTCCATCGTCGCGAGCTGGATGGCGCCCAGCAGTCGTTCCTGACGAGACTTCCCCTGCTCCGGCGGCATCAATGCCTCCTCGACCTCATCTTGGCGGCCCACTATGCCAGCACCCTCCCGGGGCCTCCAGCAAGTCCTGACATGCCTGCGGCTCCACGCCCGCGCGGCCGCGTGGCATTGACAGCCATTGATGCGCGACGAACCTTCACGCATGGACACGACAGGCGAGCCCCCTTTCATCTCCACCGGACAGCTCCCCTCCGAGGAGCGGGTCCAGGCGTTGGTGGACGAGGCCTACCAGCGCCACCAGGGGAACACGGAGGGACAGTGCTCGCAGGTCTACCCGGCGCTGGCGCGGGTGGAGCCCCGGCTCTTCGGCGCGTGCGTGGTGGGCATCAACGGCAGCAGCCATGGGGCCGGGGACGTGGACCATCCCTTCTCCATCATGAGCGTCTCCAAGCCGTTCCTCTTCGCCCTCATCTGTCAGGCATTGGGGCCTGAAGTGGCCCGGCGCAAGCTGGGGGTCAATGGCACGGGCCTGCCGTTCAATTCGGCCATGGCCATCGACCTGAGCACGGATGGACGGACCAACCCCATGGTGAACCCGGGAGCGCTGGCGACCACGGGCCTCGTCCCCGGCAGCAGCCCCGAGGCCCGGTGGCGGTTCATCCATGAGGGGCTGTCCCGCTTCGCCGGACGCCCGCTCGCGCTCGACGAAGAGGTGTATGCCTCCGCGCGGGAGACCCACCAGCGCAACCAGGGGCTCGCCTTCCTGTTGCGCGGGCTGGGCCGCCTGGAGGCGGATCCGCTCCTGACGACGGAGCTCTACACCCGCCAGTGTTCCCTGGCGGTGTCCGCCAGGGAGCTCGCCGTGATGGGAGCCACCCTGGCGGACGGGGGCGTCAACCCGCTCACCGGCGCGCGGGTCGTCGACGCGGAGGTCTGTCATCACACGCTCGCGGTGATGGCCACGGCGGGGATGTATGAGACCTCCGGGGACTGGCTCTACGACGTGGGGGTCCCGGGCAAGAGCGGCATTGGCGGCGGCATCGTCGCCGTCGCGCCGGGAAAGGGCGGGCTGGGCACCTTCGCCCCACTGCTCGACGCGGCGGGCAACAGCGTCAAGGGACAGCTCGTCGCGCGGTTCCTGGCCCCACGGCTCGGCTTGAGCCTGTTCATGTCACGGCCTCAGCCCAGCGCGGCCCAGACGTAGACGGCCGAGTACGTCTGCGCCTCCGTCCAGATCTCCTTGCCCGAGTTCACGATGGTGGTGCAGTCGGCCAGCCACCGGGTGGACTCGAACTCGAAGACGCCGGGCGAGGCCGACACCGCCACCGGTTCGCTCGCACCAAAGGTCACCGAGCTGAGCGGCATGGGGCTCAAGTTCATCGCGCTGAAGCGCCCGAAGAACGACTGGAGCAGCACCGCGGTATGCCTCAACGCCACCGGCGCGCCCGTCTCCACCCGCAGCTTCGTCTTCCCCCAGTTGATGTCATTGACGGTGTAGGTCGACTCGTCGGCGACCATCCCGAACCACGCGTTCTCCTGGGCCTCCCCCAGCACGAGGCCCGAGGGGCTCACGGTGCAGTTGGAGGCGCCCTTGCCCGTCAGCGTCCCGGCGCCCGTGACGTAGGCGCTGCCCGGGGCGGTGATGGACGCCGAGATGCCCGCCGACGCGCCCACGCCGCTGACGTCGTGGCTGCCCGAGGCGAAGTCGAGCTTGAAGCCCGACAGCACGGCGGCGGAGAACTCCGGCAGGGACACCACGGCCTCGGGCCTGGACATCTGCCCCGTCGCCAGCTCCTCGCCGCTCACGACATAGCGCGTGCTGGACTCGCCTCCGACCCAGGCGATGACGGTGATCCACACCCTGGCGGACGACAGCGGCGTGCCCGTCACCTCCGCCTTCACCTTGACCTGCCGCTTGCTGTCCTCCCCCGCGTTCTCCCGCGTCAGCTTCACGCCGAACCCGGAGATGGAGGAGCCCCCCAGGTTCCCTCCCGAAGCGCTGGTGGCGAAGTTGATGTCGAAGCGGGAGATGCCATACAGCGCGAGCCCCACGTCGCCCGAGAAGTCGAACGTCGCCGTGTCCCCGGACACCACTTCCTTGCGGCTGAATTGCCAGCTCATGACTCACCTCCAGGCAGCGGCCTTGCGATTTCGGCGATGACGAACGCCGTCAGGTTGCTCGTGGGGGGCGGCGCGATGCCGTAGTCGTCTCCCGTGCGCGAGTTGAAGATGTTCAGGATGAGCGTCCCGGAGATGGTCTTCCCGTTGGAGATGCTCAGCGTGTCGCTCGTGACGCCCGCCTCGAACAGCTCCAGGTCGCTCGTCTTGTCCCGCTCGAAGTTGATGTTCACGTTCTGCAGGAGCACGCCGGCCCGGCGCACCGTCTCGCCCGCGTTCAGGGTGGGCGTCACGCTGAAGGCGCACGTCACGCCGTCGCGCTCGTCATCGACCTCCGTCCACTTGCTGGACGACGTGTCGATGGAGAGGACCTTGTAGTAGGACACCCCGTCGGTGGACAGGAAGGCCACGTCCGCCGTCCCCGTCCGCTCCTCGTCACCGCTCTGGGTCGCCTTCCCGCTCACCTTCGCCTGGGCGCCGCCGGGCTTCTCCACGGAGGTGGTGAAGGACAGGCTGCTCACCTCCTTCGCGCTGCTGCCCGCGATGTAGAAGCCGGCGAGGAACGCGCGGGCCTCCGCCGACGCGGAGGCGATGGGGATGGCTTCTCCCCACTGCCCGGAGAGCCCGTAGAGGTTGCCCGCCACCGCCTGGTACGCGGGGTTCATCAGCCCGAGCACGGCGACCACGGTGATGCGCACGAAGCTGTCGTGCCCGCTGCCGTCCGTCGAGCAGGCCGCCTCCGCGCCATTGTAGTTGGTCATCACCAGTGACGCCGTCACGTGGACGGCGTCCTCGGTGAGGTTCGGCACCAGCGTCACGCTGGCCTGCCCCACCGCCTCGGAGGTGGAGCCATTGTCGGCGTAATACAGCCGGAAGTAGCTCAGCCCCGCCATCGCCCCGAGCACGCGCTCACCCGGCAGCAGGTCCTCACTGAAGTCCACCTTCATGGGTGATGCCCAGGTCTTGTTCTTGGGCATCACCGCGGTCTTCACGCAGATTCGCATCGACTCTCCCCTCTTCTCAGTTCATTCCAAAGATGCCGACGAGCTGGCCGGACGGTCCCATGGACATGCCACTCGAGCTGCCCATCACGCTCGGGCCGGTCAGTCCTTCCAGAATCGAGTTGCCCGCGGATTCGAGCTTGCGCGTCACCCGCTCCTTGAGCTTGTAGCGATTCTTGACGTAGCCGAACGACGTCCCGCCCACGCCCACGGTCAGCCCCCAGGCCCCGTCCAGGATGACGTTGAGGGCGTCCTTCCAGTCCGTCCCGAACTCGTTCTCGCCGGAGACGACGAGCGTCACCAGGTTGGTCAGCGGGATGGAGACCAGTCCGGCGACGGTGTAGCCGATGGTGTTGCCCAGCGCGCTGTGCGGCAGGGCCACCATGAACTGCTGCCACGCGTCCTCGGCGGGGTTGAGCTTCTTCTGCAGCTGATCCCAGTAGGTGGCCTCGGACCTCCACTTCTTGGCCTTCGTCGCGCGCGAGGCGTCCGGCCTCGCCGCGTCCTCGGCCAGCCTGGCGGCCTGCTGCGGGAAGCCGCGCACCTTCTCCTCGCGGCCCGCCCTGGCGCGTCCCTGGATGCCGCCGGAGATGCCCCCGCGGATGAAGCCGCTCACCCCGCCCACGATCACCGTGCCGGTGAACTCCCCCCAGCTGAAGTCGTCGGCGGTCAGGGCGTAGGTCATGCCGTTCCAGCCGGCCGCGGAGACCATGCTCGCGAGCGCGGACAGCCCCGCCGTCCGCCCCATCGTCGTCACGTCCAGGACCAGCCCCGCCACGGTCCCCGCGGCGGCGACGGCACCGGAGAACACGACGACCACCACCCGACCGCTGTCCGAGATGGCGCCCGTGCGGTCCACCCGCGTGGTCGGGTGGTTGCCCGCGTAGGTGTAGGGGCTGGGGAACTCGTCGGCCGGGTCCGGCGCGTAGAAGCGGCCCAGCACCGGATCCATGAGGCGGGCGTTGAGGTTGTAGAGGCCCGTCTCCGCGTCGTACTCGGCGCCGGAGAAGCGCAGGCGCATCCACGGCGCGGCGCCCGTCGACTCCCGTGCCGCACCGAAGGCGGTGTAGCCGAAGCCCTCCACCAGCGTGCCCTGGGCGTCGAACAGCGCGCGCGTGGAGCGCAGCCGGTCGCTCGAGGCGTGGTAGCGGACGCCGTCGCGGTACACCAGCGGGCAGCCCGTGGGGCCCGGCACGTACAGCACGGTGCCGCTCTTCCCGCCCGTCACGAACAGCGGCTGGTTCTCACCCGGGAAGCGCACCTCGCGCTCCTCGCCGCCGGGGCCGCGCACCCGGGTGGCCACGCGGACGCCGTCGGCGTCGTAGGCGTACTCGACGGTGCTCGCGTCGCTGGCGCCGGGGCGGACCTGGATACTTCGCGGCAGCGCCATGCCGGGCGCGTAGGTGAAGTCCAGGTCCACCGGTCCGGTGCCCCGGGTGCGGCGCGAGGACACCGTGCCATCCGCCCGCCAGGTGAACGCCGTCTCGCTGCCGTCCGGCCACGCCACCGTGTCCAGCCGGTTGCCGCCCGGCACGTATGACAGCTTCGCGCCGGAGAGCTCGTGGATGTTGCCGTTGAGGTCCTCCTCGTACTGGAAGCGCTCGGCGGCGTCGGTGCCCTCCACCGACTGGGAGGTGGTGATGCGGCCCAGCCCGTCATAGCCATAGGCAAGCTGCTCCCGCTGCGCGCCGAGCACCGCGCTGGTGCCGCGCACGTTGCTGTCGGGCGCGAAGGTGTACGCCTGCGTGGCGACAGTCCCGGCGGAGGCGGTGGACCGCAGCAGGTGGCCCGGCGAGTCGTAGGCCATCTCCCAGCTCACGGGGCCGGAGCGGCCCGCACGGACCCGCGCCATCGCATCCCACCCGAACGAAGCCAGCTCCGCGCCCGCCTCGTCCTGGATGGAGGTGATGTTGCCCTGGACGTCGCGGCCGTAGCGCAGCGGCCCGGGCTGGGGGAACAGCTCCCGCGGCAGCCCCAGCCGCACCAGCGCGTTCGTGTTGTCGTAGCCGAACGTCACCTCCAGCGGCGCGGCCTCCTCGCCGTCGTCCCACGTCACCCGCAGGGTGCGCGCCTCGGGCTGGCCCAGCGGCGTCCAGCGGTACGAGGAGTCCACCGTCGCGGGCGCGCCCGTGTCCTGGGAGCGCGAACCCACCAGCTGTCCCAGCGCCAGCGCGTCCCAGCCGTCGCCGTCGTAGCGCCACACGCCCGTCGTCACCGCGCCCGCACCCGGATCCGTCAGCGGCCAGCCCGGGAGCTCCGCCCGCTCGAGCAGCAGCGGCTCGTTCCATTCAGCCGTCACGTGGCCGCGCGCCGTCATCCGGCTCATCGCGTCGTAGGTCGTCCAGGTGATGCGGCCCTCGGCCGCGTCCGCCGCGGTCTGGGCGAAGCGCGCGCGCCCGCCCCGGTCATGGACGTAGCGCGTCTCCCCCGCGTCGGGAGTGGACTCGCGCAGCAGCCGGCCCAGGCAGTCGTAGTCGCGCACGATGGCCGCGTCCGTGCCGTTGCGCCAGCCGTCAGGGAGGATGACGCGCGTGCGCGTGCCCGTGGGCTGCATGCCCAGGTCCATGGCGGAGACGTACGTGGAGTCGTCCGGCAGCGGCACGAGCACGGCGAGCGCGGCGTCCTTCGCGTCACGCACCTTCAGGCGCCGCTCGCCCACGGGGGAGGTGAACGTGGTGACGCGGAAGTCGGTGGCCGGCAGGTCCAGCCCCGGCAGCACCGCCGCGTCCGCCGCGTAGCGCACCTTCGACGTGGGCCGTGAGTCCGCGGGCGTGGTGTACGGGTCGACGATGGCCCACGCGGCGCCCGGCAGGCCCACCTCCACGGTGCGCCCCAGCGGTGACGCCTCCAGCAGGCGCCGCGAGTACGGGTAGCCGCCGTCCGCGGAGCGCCCCGCCTCGCCATTCCAGTAGTCCGTCGCGTCGCCGGCCATGACGCCGCTGCCCGCGAGCGAGGCCTGGAAGGCCGGCAGGTCCACCAGCCCCGTGCGATAGAGCAGCGGGGCCAGCGCCGCGCCCGAGCCGAAGTCGCCGGGCACGGACTTCGTCTTCACGATGGTGCGCCCCAGCGCGTCCTCGATGAGCTGGTTGACGAGGTACGTGTCACCTCCGAGCGCCTGGAGCTGACGGTCCGCGCCGGTGGAGTCCTGGAGGCGCGCTTGAATCACCGGGCCCTCCATCCACGCCAGGTTGCGCAGGCCGAGCGCTCCGGTGCCCGAGGTGAGCGCCGCGCCTCCGCGCACGCCCGCCGCCACGGAGAACACCAGGCCGCCGTCCGTCCAGAACAGCAGCCGGCCTCCCGTCACCACCAGCAGCAGCGAGGCCGGGCTGGAGGCGCCCGGGCCCACGGGCGAGACACCCTGCCCGCCCACGTCCAGGCGCCAGCCGTGGCCGTCCCACGAGAGGCGCGCGGCGGTGCCCACCGTGAAGCCGAATCCCGGCGACAGCGTCACCGGGCCCCCGTCCACCGCGGTGGGCTCCACGTAGAGGGCCCACGCCTCCGCCTCCGGCGCGGTGGCGGTGAGCGACGCGTCGGTGGCGGCCTCGTGCAGCAGCAGGCCCGAGTCCGCGCGCCACGCGCCCTCCGCCGAGGGCGTCCATGCGTCACGCCAGGCCTCGCCGTCGCGGAACGTCTGCAGGGTGCCGCCGCGCGTGGCCTGGACGACCACCTGGGCGTTCGGATCCCCCGGATTGAAGGCGGCGTTGCGCTGGCGGGAGCTGAACTCCAGCTGCACGCCCTTCAGCGCCCCATTGGCGCGCACCTGGCCCACCATGCGCCGGGTGGGGCCATAGACCGCCCGGGACGTCAGGCCCCCGGGGCCCACGTTGGCCGTCAGCTTGTGCGTCCCCGGCTCGAAGGCCTGCGCCATGACGTTGGCATCGCGAGGGTAGAAGCCCACGTCGTCCACCCACAGCTCGCCGCCGTCCGCCTCGACGCGCAGCCGGACGGAGAGCGGACCGTCGGACGCGAGGCGCGCGTGGTGCTCGCCCAGCGCGATGGCCGCCTGCACCCAGGCCCAGCGTCCAGAGGTGTCGTCCAGCGCGATCCGGAGGGGAGAGCCCACCACCGTGCTCCCCGAGGTCACGGTGATGATCAGCACGGGGGACGCACCGGCCGCGGCGTTGCGGGGACGCGCGTACCAGCAGCCGGCGACGTAGGTGCGCGCGTTGTTGGCGGGCGTCAGCGGTGCGCGCTCCACGGCGGCGTCACCCCCTGGCAGCCACGCGCAGCGGACGCCGGTGTGGGCGCGCTCCGCGGTGACGGCGGCGCCTCCGGTGAAGGTCCACGCGGTGAGCGGCTCCTGCGACTCGAAGCCGCAGGCGTCGGCCTCCTGCGCGGCCAGGTCCGCGTTCGTCACCATCAGCAGCGGCAGCTGTCCGGTGGCGTCCACCCGCGTGGAGTGCGCCACGCCCGATGCGTCCTTCGACAGCGTGGCGATGCCCCGGCCGTCGCGCGTCAGGATGCGCGTGCGCATGAACCACTCCGGGGGGACGGCGTCCGCGCCGAACGGGAACCGGGCGCCATTGGAAGCCGTCGGACCGCCCCAGTCGTAGCGGGCGGACACGTCGAGCACCGTGCAGCCTCCGGCCGTCTCGAAGGGGCCGTAGGTGGTGGCGGCGCACGCGGACACGGAGTCCACGCCGTCCTTCGGCCACACCCGGGTGCGCATCTGCGCGACGGGGGTCAGCACGTTCTCCCACGCCAGGGCGCGCCAGGCGGGCACGGCGGCGGCGAAGGTGGTGGCCATCTCCGTCGTCCACGTCACGCCGTGGACGTCGCGTGTGTCGAACGACTCGGAGGTGGTGCCACCCGTCAGCGGCGCGGGGAGCCCTCCCAGGTAGCCATAGCGCGTCTCCAGCGCGAGGCCGTCCTGCATGGAGCGGATGCTCGCCGGCCGCACGTAGGCGCCGTGCAGCATCACCTCGCTCCACGTGCCCTGGACCGCGTCCTGGAGCGACGTGAAGCCGGCGCGCGACGTGAAGACCTCCCAGGTGTTCGTCTCGCTGGCGACCAGGCGGCCGGTGTAGCCGCGCACCGCCGTGGGGGACTTCGGATCCTCGTCGCTGTCCACCGTGTAGCGGCGCTGGGTGGTGGGGTCCTCGACGGACCAGTACAGGTAGCGCCCGTCGACGCGGCGGGCCTCGTAGACGGCCTGGGCGGACAGCGCCGCTTCTGCCGGGAACAGGGCGCGCAAGGCCTGCGGCACGGGCGTGCCCGGCGGGACGTCAGGCGTGAGGCCCAGGGCGGCGGAGGTGGGCGCGGCGAACAGCGCGGCGCCCTCGAAGGTGAGCGTCTGGAGGGGCTGGCCGTCCAGCATGCTCAGGCCCTCGTCCGTGGCCCCGTTGTCGTAGGTCGTCACGGTCCGCCCGCCCCGCGCGGCGGACGGCTCGTCACAGCCATCCCAGGCCGTGGAGCGGTAGTACTTGATGATCTCGCCGGACGGATCGCACGCGGCGCTCACCCGGTCGAAGCTCCACACGGAGCGCAGCGGCTCGCCCAGGCCGGTGTCGATGGTCAGCGAGCGCACCGGGTAGTCCACCAGCGCGCCCTGGATGTCGCCGCCCACGAAGCGGTGCAGGGTGAGGCTCGGCGCGCGCTCGAAGTCGGGCGCCGTCTGCGGATAGGTGACGAGGGTGGCGGGGCCGGCGGGGCTCTTGCCCGCGCGAGGCGGAGACACCAGTCCTTCCGGCGACAGGGGGCTGACGAACGTCTGGCCGGCGATGGTGGAGGTGGCCTTCGCGCGGCCGTTCTCCAGCAGCGCCAGGGCGATGCGCGCGGCGCCCTGCCCCGGAGGCAGCCGCCACCCCGCGAAGTCCGGGGCCGCGTCGACGACGCTGAAGAAGTCCGTGCCTTCGGGAGCGCCCTCGTAGACGGGCTGCTCGCTCTCCGGCCCCTTCCAGCCGGGCGCGGCGCCGCGGTACCAGACGGTGTTGGAGGCGACGATGAAGTCCTCGCCGGTGGCCGCGGGGTAGCCGAAGTCCTCTCCCGGCGGCAGGGCCGGCAGCGTCCTCGGCGCGCGCGCGAAGGTGCCGCTGTCCGCGTCGTAGGCGAGCAGCCGCGTGGTGACGCCATCCGACACGTTGAGCACCTGCAGCACCACGTCGCGCCCATACGCGTAGGCCATCCAGCCCGGCCGGCCGCGTCCCTGGTCGGTCAGCGCCTCGGAGGTGTTCCAGCCCACGCCATCGAAGCGCCACAGGTACCGGTCGGTGCCCACCAGCTCGTTGCCGGACACGGACGGCACCGGCGGCCATGAGGGCCTGGGCACCTGCGTGACGGAGGACAGGCGCAGGTTCTCCGCGTCCACGCCCTGCCCTGCCTGGAACTGGTAGTCCGCGTCCCAGCGGCGCACGCGCAGGGCGTAGCGGCCGGTGGCGCTGGAGTCCGTGGCCTCGCACCACGCCACCATGGACGGGCCGTCCGCCCAGAACATCTCCGTCTGCCGGGGCCCCAGCTCCACGTCCAGGGTCCCGCCGTCGTTCCACCGGTGGTCGCCGTCCAGCCACGCCAGCGACACCGTCCCCTTGCCGTTGAGGTGCTGCCACAGCAGGTAGCGCTCGCCGCGAGCGAGCACCTGCATCATGCGTCCCCGCACCGCGGGCGCGTCCCCGCCATTCCACGCGCGCCGCTGCCAGTCCCAGGTGAGCCGGTAGAGGTTGTCACCGGTGCCGTCGAAGCCGGAGACGGTGGCCAGGAGGAAGCGCTCTCCGGCGGCGAGCCGGGCGCCCGTGGCCCGCGGAAAGGAGAGCCACGAGGTGCCGTCCTCATTCGAGTACGGCGCCCACTCCCACGTGCGCAGCGTGCTGCGCCGGAACGGGAGCACGCGCACCTCGTCGCCGACGCGGAAGGTCAGCCCGAAGAAGTCCGTGGAGGTGGCGCCCGCGAGCGTGCTCGCGTCCAGCGCCTGCTCGCCCTCGTAGACGAGCCCCTCGCTGGGGGTGGAGCGCTGCCAGCGTCCCGTCCACGTGTGGACCTGGAGGCTCAGCCGCTTGCGCTGCGCATCCAGCCAGCAGGTGACGGCGTAGTCCGGCCCCAGCCAGACGAAGGGCGTGTTGCCGGTGGCGCCGAAGCCCGCGGGCGGCGTGACGGTCAGGTCCCGCTCGCAGATGTCCAGCGGGACGGCGCCGTCGTACGCGAAGGTGCCGGTGGCGCCCTCGGGATAGATGACGCGCGTGAGCGCGCCGGGGTGGTCCGCGCCCTCCTCCAGCGCATAGGCGAACACGTAGCCGGGCAGGCTGCGCCCAGCCGGGTCCTGCTCGGTGATGCCCGTGAGGAAGCGCTTGCAGAGGTCGGCGGACGACGCAGCGAGGGTGCCGGGCACGGCCTGGGGCCGGGCGTAGTCCAGCGTCACGCGGTACAGCTCGCGGTCCGCGCCGTCCAGGACGCGCAGCCGGTCCAGGTACAGCGTCTCGTAGCGGTCCTGGAAGGCGTTGGGGGTGGTGAGGTTCTCCGGCGGCACGCCGTCAGCGGCGGGCGCGAGCACCTTGTGCGGATCCTGGTACTCGTGGACGGTGGCCGTGTACCACTTGGGCGCGTAGTCCAGCGCCACGCTCCGGCCGCCCACGCCGGTGATGCGCGAGAGGTAGCAGGCCTTGGTGTACGGCAGCCCGTCGGTGCCCACGCGCTGCTCGACGGTGGGGAGCAGCCCGTCCGCGCCGCGCTCGAAGGTGTTGTACGCGTAGGTGACGCGGTCGCCGTAGCGGTCCACGCGCGCGACCAGGTTCCACGCGTGCGCGTACTGCGCCTGGCCTTCCCGGCGCGTCGAGCTGCCCACCCAGCCGCCCCGCTCACCGCCGAAGCGCACGCCCCACTCGATACCGTGGCCGGTGCTGGTGGCGAAGCCCTGGGAGGTGACGGAGACGCCACCGCCGAAGACCCGCTGCGTTCCCGAGTCGTCCACCGCCACCCAGCGCTCGTAGGCCGGGTAGTAGCGCACGCGCCAGAAGCTGAAGTCCTGCGGCTCGAAGCCGAGCCCACCCGCCGCCACGGCGAGCACCTGGGCACCGGCCGCGCCGGCCTGCTCGGACAGGACGAAGGACTGCTCGTGGACGGGATCCTCCACGTCCCACGGGCCCTGCCCGCTGACGGTGGCCTGGGGGGACAGCGGGAGCCCGGCCGCGGCGAAGGCGGTGATGAGCTCCTGCGAGACGAGGGGTCCGCCGAGCCGCGAGCTCAGCGCCGCGTCCAGCAGCGCGCGGACCCACGGGCGGGGGGTGGGCACCAGCCGGTTGCGAGCGCCTCCGGTCTCCAGGATGAAGCGCCGCGCGGCGAGCGACAGGGCGCCGTCGGACTCCGCGACGATCCGCTCGCGGGGGAGCATCCAACCCAGGCCGACCACGCCCGTGGGCGCGTCGAGGTTCCAGCGCGTCGCGGCGAGGTGGATGGAGCTGTCATAGGAGAGGCCCAGCTCCACCGCGAGCGTGTCGTCTCCGAGCTTCCCCGGGAGCTGGACCAGCGGGCGCTGGTAGCTCACCGAGCCGCGGAAGAGGTTGATGCTCTGCCGGAGGGAGCCGACGTCGGTTGACGCGAACTGGGCAGGGCGCTGCGGGGGGGCCTGGTTGGGGGCGCGCGAGGAGGGCATGACGTTCCAGGGAGGGGATTTGATGAGCGCCGTGAGCAGCGGCGCTCAAGCCCGGAGCCTTTGCGTGGAACGTGCCAGCGCGGTGCGCTAGCGCACGCCTGGGGAACGCGGAGGTGAAGCACGGGATGGCGCGTTGCCTGGACACGCGCGTGCGTTCTGGCGGGACGCTCGGCGCCGCGAAGAAGGAGGTGCAGGCAGGCGGCGCGGTTGCGCCGGGGAGCCGGTTTGCGCTCGTGCCACCTGCTTCATTAGGGTCAACGCCCTTTCGCCACCCAGGGTCCTCCCGCATGGCCTCGCGCTCCTTCCGCGCCATCTGTCTTTTCCTGCTCGCGCTCATGGCCTCCGGCTGTTCCAGCGGTCCCTGCGAGGGTTTGAAGTGCCCTGCCCCCACGCCCAATCCCTGCGGCACCGACCGGGACTGCGGCTGGCAAGGCTTCCTCGCGGAACCGCTGGCCGTGCCCACCCTGCCCCGCACGGGTGAAATCATCACGTTGGACGGTGCCGCCCAGTACCGCGCCTTCGCCCTCAAGGCGGTGAGCGGGCGCATCTACACCTTCACCTGCACCGCCGAGGAGTTCGAGGCCTGTCAGGTGACGCTGGAGGAGTCTCCGTACCTCTCGCGGTTCGTCGAACAGGAGGGGCGCACCACGCGCGTGCATTTCCGCGCCTTCCTCGGTTGGGACGTCCTGGCCGTCGTGACCGCGCTGCCCGAGGGCAGCACCGGCACCTTCCAGTACTCCTTCTCCGAGCGCGAGGACGACCACGGTCTGGACGTGGCCGAAGCCACGCGCCTCACGCCCGGCACGCCCCCGGTCCAGGGCCTGCTCCAGGCGGGCCCGGACAAGGACACGTTCGTCTTCGACGCAACCCGGGGCCATATCCTCGAAGTGCGCTGCGCGGGCGCGTTTCCCTCGGGGACCCCTTCAACCCACCTGACCGGCCCGGACGGGCGGGAGCTGGGGGACCGCCAGACGGAGTCCGCCAGCGGGCTGGTACCGGGGCGACGCTTCGTGGCCCAGGCCACGGGCCGCTACGCCTTCTCCCTCAGTAGCGCCAACTCCATCGCCACGTCCTACGCCTGCTCCGTGGAGGACCTGGGCCTGGACGACCACGGCGGTACGACAGGCACCGCGACCGTGCTGCCCGAGGGCGACAGCGTCCCGCTGGAGGGCACGCTCGAGCTGAGCTCCGACCTGGACCTGTTCTCCTTCCTCGCCCGCGCGGGTCACACGTACGCGCTGCGCTGTGACACGCCCACCTTCGCCCCCTGCCGCGACGCCCGCATCTACGCGCCGTGGGACGAAATCCGGGAGCAGCCAAGCCCCGTGGGTGTCGCCCGCGACGCGTGGCTCCAGGTGCGCGTGGAGGCCCGAGGTCAGCGCGGGGCGTACGCCCTCACGCTCCTGGACCTTGGCGCGGACCAGGGCACGGGGGCCCAGGACGCGGTGCCCCTCTCCGGCGATGTGTCACTCACCGGCTACCTTTCCCATCCGGGTGACGAGGACTTCTTCCGCCTGGACGCGGTGGCGGGCCACGTCTACCGCCTGGAGGCGGAAGGCGCAGCCTCCGTGGAGGCCCTCCTCCTGGCGACCCCGGACGCGAGCCTCACGCGCAACGACACCGCGAAGGTGCACCACTTCCTGGTGGACGCCGACGCCGCCGTGCTGCTGCGTGTCTCCGGCCCCCGGAAGCAGTACCGCCTGGACGTGCGGGACGTGGGACGGGACGACCACGCCGGCACGCCCTCGGACGCGACGGATCCGGGCGCCGCGCTGAGCGTCACGGGCGTGCTGAACGCCTCCACCGACGTGGACTGGTTCGCGCTGACGCTGGAGGCACGCCCCCACGCGGTGAACCGCACCTCGGTCGATACGAAGTTCGTCCTGTTCGAGGCCGACGGCGTGACGCCCGTCCCCTGGGACACGGCCTCCGGCGCGTGGGTGCCCCGCGCGGCGGGACGCCACCTGCTGCGGGCCGACATGTTCGGGCGCTTCCAGGGCCCGGATGCCTACCGCATCGAACTCCTTCCCCGCTGAAGCCCCCATGACCATGCGCGCCTTCCTTCCCGCCTTCCGCGCCCTCCTGGCCACCGCGCTCCTGTCCGGCTGCGGCACCGAAGAAGAACCGCTCCCCACCGGGCCCACCCCGGAAGAGGTATGCGCCGGCGTGCACTGCACCGCGGGCTACTGCGCCAGCGAGGCAGGCGCGGCGGTGTGCCGCTGCGGCCCCATGGATCAGGAGCTGGGCTCCACCTGTGAGGTGGACGAGGTGGATGACCTGGACCAGGCCTACACGCCGGTCCTCCAGGAGCGCGCCCTGCCCGTGGTCGCGTTGTCCGGCCGGCTCCACCGCCAGGACGTGGATCTCTTCACCTTCGCCGCGACGCAGGGGCACACGTACCGCTTCACCTGCACCCCGGAGGGCTTCCAGTGGTGCGACCTGGCCATCCACCCCTATGACAATGGACAGGTGACGTACGAGGGCCGCGACACCGTGCTCACCGTCACGGTGGAGACAAAGGCCGTCCTCCACAGCGCTTCTGTCGCCGCGTGGCCCCGGGGACGCTCCTCGGAGCGAGGCACGTATACGGTGTCACTGGTGGACGTGGGGGACGCGGAGGGCCATCCGGACTTCCAGTCGATCCCCATCGCCACGGACGGCACGCCGTTCACCGGCCACGTCGACTTCCCGGGGGACGAGGACGCCTTCGCCTTCACCGCGCTCGCGGGGCACGTGTACCGGCTGCGCTGCACGGACCCCGAGCTGGTGCTGGCCCTCAAGCCGTTGTCCACGCCCTTCGTGACATGGAGCGACCTCGCGTGGGAGCAGGAGGGGGCCATGACGGTGGTGAAGCTGGGGGCCGGAGCGCACCTGCTGCGGGTGGGCGCCAGGGCGGACCGGGCCTCTTCGGGTTACCAGTGCGAGCTCCAGGACCTGGGCCCGGACGACCACGCGGATGAGCCGGAGGGGGCCACGGCGCTGCCGGCGTTCGAGTCGGCGCTGACGCTGACGGGCGTGCCGGAGACGCGGTCCGACGTGGACTGGTTCAGCTTCCCGGCGAAGGCGGGCCACGCGTATGACTTCGTCTGCGACAGCGCCACGCAGTCCGTCTGCGCCGCGAGCATCGTCCAGCTCTCCAACGCCTCTCCGGGAACACCGGCGGCCCGCCCGGCGGTGCTGCGCCAGGACGGCCTGCTGCGGGTGCGGGTGTCCGCCTCCCTCCTGGCCTCACGGGGGCCCTATTCGCTCCAGGTGGTGGACCTGGGGGCGGACCAGGGCTCGGGCGTGGAGGACGCGGTGCCCGCGAGCGTCGGCGTGCCCATCCCGGGACTCTTCGCGCCCCAGTGGGATTGGGACACCTTCCGCGTGGACCTGGAGGCCGGGCATGTGTACCGCCTGAGCCTCGACAACGGCACGAAGAACACCACGCGCTTCGGGGCCTACCGGCCCTCGGAGCCGAACCGGGACCTGCTGAGGATCGGCTCCGCACAGACGGCGTTCTTCAAGACGGACCGCGCGGAGCCCATCGTCTTCTCGGTGAGCGACAGCCTGATGTATGGCCCCTACGTGTTCACCATCGAGGACGTGGGACAGGACGACCACGCGGACACGCTCGAGGACGCCACGGTGCTGCCCGCGTCCCGGCTCCACGCGGAGGGCCGGTTGGACACGGCGGATGACCTGGACTGGCTCGCCCTCGACCTGGAGGCGCGCGCCTACGAGGTGCGCACCTCCCCGGTGGGTCTCGCCTACGATCTGGTGGAGGCGGATGGTGTGACGCGCGTCCCGAGGATGGACGGAGCCGTGTGGCCGCGCGTTCCAGGGCGGTACTACCTGCGCCTGGGCAACACCCTCGGGCTCTCCACGCCCGGGATGACCTACCGCTGGGAACCGCACCCGCGCTGACGCCCGCTCCCCGGAGGGCTCACCAGGGCCGTGGGACTTGGGGTTCTTCAGCCGGATTCGCTAGAAGCGCCTTCGTGCCGCCCCCATCCCTCGCATCGCGCGGTGGTTTCGCGTCCTCCAAGTTCGCGCTCTGGCTGATGTGTCTGGCCCTGTTCGGCATCTACATCACGAGCCCCGCGCGGTTGCAGACGGACTCGCTGTGGTCCATCCCTTCCGCGGCAAGCATCCTCCACGAGGGCAACACCGACCTGGACGAGTACCGGAGTTCGTTCTTCCCGGGGACCGCCTATGCGCGCAACGAGGCCGGCGGCCGCACGTACTACGTGTACCCGCCGGGCGTGATGGTCTCCGCGCTCCCGTTCCTGGCCGCCGCTGAAGGACTCATCTCCCTGATGCAGCCGGTGCTGCCCCACCTGGGGACGTTCGGTGCCGAGGCGCTGGCCTGGCGGGAGCTGTTCCGGCGCACAGGGGGCGTGGACCTGAGCTCCTTCGCCCGCACCGAGAACCTCATCGCCTCGTTCTACGTCTGCGCCACCGCGGCGGTGCTCCTCGTCACCCTGCGCAAGCGGGTGTCCCCGGGGGCGGCGCTCGTCACCGTGCTGCTCTTCGGGCTGGGCACCACGGTGTACTCCACCGCGAGCCGGGTGCTCTGGCAGCACGGCCCCGGACTCCTCACCATCGCCTGCGTCATGCTGTTGCTGGCCCGCCCCGAGCAGACCGCGCGCACCGCGCTCCCGCTGGGCTTCTGGGTCGCTGCCGCCTACGCCTGCCGGCCCACGCACTCCCTCAGCGTCCTGGTGGTCACCGGGTTCATGGCCCTGCGCTTCCGCCGCCAGCTGCCGGCCTACTTCGCGGGTGCGGCGCTCGTGGCGATACCCTTCTGCGCGTACCACCTGTCTGTCTATGGCTCGGTGTTCTCGCCCTACTACCGACACTCGGTGGATCCATTCGCCGGCCCGTTCTTCATGGCCCTGGCCGCCAACCTCGTCAGCCCCTCGCGAGGCCTCTTCACCTTCTCACCGTTCCTCGTGCTGGGCGTGGTGGGCTTCCTCCAGCGGTGGCGAAGCCGGAGCCTGGAGCCCTACGAGGTCGTCTTCGCCCTCATCTTCATCCTGCACTGGGCGGTCATCTCCTCCTTCTTCATCTGGTGGGCCGGGCACTCCATTGGCCCGCGCTTCTTCACCGACGTGCTGCCGTACCTCGTCTACTTCCTCGCGTTCCCCGTGCAGGCGGTGCTGGAGGCCCCCTCACGGCACCGAGTCCTCGCGGGCGCGCTCGTCGTGACGGCCCTGTTCAGCGTGTTCGTCCACTGGCGGGCCTCCAACTCCTACGACGTCCACAACTGGAACTCCTGGCCGGTGAACGTGGACAGGAATCCCGCACACGTCTGGGATTGGAGGGATGCGCAGTTCCTGCGCGCCTTCCCCTCCCGCTCCCGGTGAAGGGGCTTCCCCTAAAGGTTCACTGCTTCGGCGAGGGCTTCGGGTCCTGGGTGTTGCGCAGGTCCGCGCGCACCACGGCGTCGCCGAAGCGCTCCACGTTGGTCAGCCAGGCCGCCGCGTTCTTCACGTAGCGCGCGGTGCCCGCCGTGTCCCACTTGTTGTAGAGGCGCGTGAAGCCACCGTCGAAGATGGCTCGCTTCCCGCCGTTGTCATGGAAGGCCGCCACCAGGTTGCCCGCCGAGCCATGCAGCAGCGGCGTGAGCCGCGGGCTCGGCTGGATGGTGGCGATGGTGATGCCCTCGTAGAGGTACTCCAGGCCGGTGGTGAGCAGGTGCCGGCGCAGCAGCCCCGGCCCCGCCTCGTCCTTGCGCAGGCCGACCGTCTGATCGCCCATGACGTTGCCCTCCATGACCGTGCCCAGCAGCGCCTGTCCCACCACGTTGGCGTCCGCGTAGTAGGGCGCGTTGTCGCCCCAGATGTACACGCCGTGTCCCGCGTCGAAGAACTCCTTGATGACCTTCACGTGCTCGGGCGTCAGGCGCTGCGTCGAGTCGGAGATGATCCACAACTGACACGACTTCTGGAGCCCCTTGCGCAGCTCCTGGGGGCTTGGCGCCTGATTGACCCAGCGGTACACGGAGAAGCCCTTCTCCTTCAGCGCGGCCTTCGGCAGCGAGAAGTCGAAGTCCTGCGTGTAGAACTGGAGCACCGCCACCGTCTGGCCTTCGAAGGCGCCGTCCACCGCGAGGTCGTTCTGGTTGCCCTTCGCGTTGCCAAAGCCGTCGCGAGCCGCGGGGCGCATCTCTTCGCGCGCCTCCTGGGTGCCGTCCTTGCGTGTCACCACTTTGCGAACGCTCTCCATGGGAGCGTTTTCACCCGCCGCCTTGTTGTACTGCGCGAGGGCCGGAGTGGAGATCAGGACGAAGGCAATGCTGCAGAACAGCGGGCGAAGTGCACGCACGAGAACCTCGACGGAAAGGGCGTGGCACCTTTCACGCACGGCCCCGCGAAAAGTTCTTCAGCTGGCCTCCGCCACGAGCCCGGACTCGGACGGTTCACCGAAGAAGCGCGAGAGCTCGGCCTGGGCCTCGCGGGCTTGCGCCCCGCTGATGCGCCTCTCGCGCTCCAGCCTCCCGATGATGACCCCAGCACGGGTGCGCAGGGTCTCGGGGCGCTGCGCCGGCAGCCAGCGACGGGGGGCGGGCAGCATGGCCGCGAGCATCGCACCCTGCGCCACGCTGAGCGAACGGGCCGAGAGGCCGAAGTGCTCGCGCGCCGCCGCCTCGATGCCGTAGACGCCCTCCCCCCACTCCACGACGTTCAGGTACAGCGCGAGGATGCGCTGCTTGGACAGGCGGTCCTCCAACTGGCGGGCGATCAGCAGCTCCTTCCCCTTGCGCAGCAGGCTGCGGTCCGTGGAGAGGTAGAGGTTCTTCGCCAGTTGCTGCGTGAGGGTGGAGGCGCCGCGCCCCAGGCGCGCCTCGCGCACCGACTGCTCGAAGGCGTTCTCCACCTCGGTCCAGTCCACGCCCTCGTGCTTGTAGAAGCGCGCGTCCTCGGAGATCAGCACTGCGTCCACGGCGTGCGGGGCCACCGCGCCGAGCGACACCCAGGCCTGGCGCGCCCGAGGCCTCCTGCCCGCTTCGAGCGCCTCCTCGGCTCGCTGGTCCATGAGCGCGGTGGTGCGCGGGTTCTGAGTGCGCAGGGAGCTCACGTCGGGCATCCGCGCGAACTCCACGCCGAGCCAGAGCGCGAGCATCAGCCAGCCGCCGAGCACCCAGCGGCCCCAGCGCGAGCCGGAGCCGGAGCGCTTCCCCACGACGCGCCGGGCGCCAGAGGAGGACTGCTTCGTCTTCTGCATCCGGACGTGGGAGGGGCGCACCGAGGGCGGACGAGATGTCATGGCTACACCTACATCTGCCCCACCCCGCGCCCCCTGTCCAGAAGTCGGCCGGGACGACCCCCGGGGGCGCGCCCTTTCCGAGCGGACGCGGATTTGACCCGGCTCAATTCGTCCACTGCGGCGGTCCGCGCGGTCGGGTCAGTTTACCTGTCTCCCCCCGGCGCCGGAGGCTCCCTCACTTCTTGCAGATGGCGAAGGTGACCGCTCTGTCGGAGAAATACTCCGTCTGGGGGCTCCATGCGCCGTGGAAGGTGTCTCCCTCGTCGCCCGACGTCTTGTACATGCGATAGCAGCCCGCCTCCTTCCGCGCATACGAAGTGCGCGTGCTCGCGAACACCTCCAGGGTGATGCGGTCACCGCCATCCACCGCGACCACCCCTGCGGCGTGGTAGGGGGAGGTCCCCTCCCTGTCCCACTTCAAGTTGACGATGACATAGGCCTGGCTCGCGAGCGGCACCGCATTGTCATTGCTTCCCTTGCCACTGCCCAGGGAATTGGCGACGAGAATGTTTTCCAGCGGGCTGTTCCCGAAGTCGCGGCCCAACTCCACGCTCCTGCTGCGCGTCGCTTCGTCCTTCGGGTCGAACTGCGCCTGATACATGATTTCTTCGGCGGTATGCAGGCAGTCCTTGATGAACGTCGTGGAGACGCAGGGGACGTAGATCTTGCTATTGAACAAGGTGTCGCTCAATCCCTGCTTCCGGTGCACGACGCTGTTCAACGGGGCGGATGTCGCGAAAATCACCTGCCCACCCCAGTCATCCGGGATGAAGTAATTGTCGCTCTCCGACATCCATCCCTCTACCCCTTTACCCTTCGATGGGAATGTCACCCTCTTCATGTGGCGTGTCCTCGTGAAGTGGCCGCGGGAGCTGTCCGCCTGCGCCGGCAGCAAGGCCCGCTGATTATAGACAGAACCATCCACGCGCGGCACTTGCAGGCTGGGATGTCACGGACCACCCAACTCCATACAACACGTGCACAGGCCTGGTCTGTCTACCTCACGGGCCCTGTCACGGAGGACAGATGCCGGGGCCGCTCACCCTCTCGGAGGGATGACCTCGCGGGCGCGAAGGTTCAGCCCTTGCCGCCGTCCTTGAGGTTCAGCAGGCCGACGGCGGCGGCGAGGCGATCGCGGTCCTTGAGGAACTCCGCGTCCTTCTGGAGTTGTTTGTACTGGCTCGTGGTGACCTTGGGCAGGTCGCCGTCGAGGTGCTGCTGGAAGATGGGCTCCTTGGGGCGGTCCTTGTCGTAGAAGGTCTGCACCACGGACTCGGCGCGGTGGGTGCCGGGACGGACGTTGAAGTGCGTGTCCACGAGGATGTCCGGGTTGCCGGCAATGGCCTTGTCCGCGGGGATCATGGCCGTGTTGGCGCCGTGGGAGGCCGAGGCCAGGTTCTGCGCCGACTGCGTCTTCTTGCCGCCTTCGCCATGGCCCATGCCGTGGAGGATTTCGTAGGGAGTCCCCTTGGCGGCGGTGCCAAGCTCCTGCTGGTACTTCGTGGAGCTGGGCTCGCCCCCGGTCATGGTCCGGAAGACGTTGGTGTGCTCACCCTTGTCGCGGTCCGGCACGGAGGTGAGGACCGGCTGGGGCCCGAGCCCGCGGCGCTCCACGGGGCCTTCGAAGAAGAGGCCCTTCTTGTCCCTCGCCTGACTGCCGACGTGGGCCAGCAGGTTGAGGCCATCTTCCGGTGTGTCCTTCGTGGTGCGCAGGGACGCCATGTCGCCGGTGCGGGCGGAGTGGGTGTCCTGCAGGCCCACCGCGTTCTGCTGCTTGTACAGCTCGGCGGCCGAGGGGGGCTTTTCGCCCATGGCCGCGGCCCGCCTGGGCCGCTTCGACGTGCCCGCGTCGAACGTATCCGCCTCATCCCGGGGGCGCTTCGTCGAGGAGGAAGCAGCGGCCTGCGTCTGGGGCGGAGGCGACGGGCTGCGCGTCGGCGTCACGCGGCCCCCGGAGCCACTGGGACTGGAACTCCGGCTGGGGCTGGAGAGAGAGGGAGATCGCAGTCGGGTCTGAAGCATCCCCTCATCTAAATCAGATAAGTCCGAAGGTTTCTCGGAAGACGGCGTGCTCGCGAACGAGTTGCGCGAATCGCTCCACCAACGGGCGGAGTCGTTCATCGCTCATGCGCGGCATGGC
>NZ_RAWC01000148.1:0-21810 GCF_003611685.1 Corallococcus sp. CA049B
GGGCGCGGTGGGTGGTGCCGCGACCAGCGTGCTGTCCCTGGCCCAGCCCCCGATGCAGGACCCCACGGCCGGCATGAGCCAGGCCCCGACCCTGTAGTCGTCCGCCGCGAAGCTGACGCGTTGATGAAAAAAGGCGTGACGGCGATGAGCCGTCACGCCTTTTCCGTGTCGTCACGGACTTCCAGCCGCCGCGCTACTCGATGGCGGCGACCTTGTCGTCCTTGCCGAACTTCACCCGCACCTTGGACGTCTTCGACTTCCAGTAGGTCCAGGTGCTGGAGTGGAACGACGGCGTCTCATGCGCGGGCGGCGGGCCCCACGCCATGCGCACGGCCTCGCGGCTCATGCCGGGCTCCACCTCCGACGCGGAGACCTTCTTGCGGTCCTCCACCGACAGCGCCTCCAGCTTCGCGGCCTGGTCCTCCGGCGCGAACGAGGCCTGGAACAGCTTCCAGGTCTCCGAACCCGAGCGCGCGTCGTTCGTGAACTCGAGCTCCGCGCCCGTGTCCACGACCTTGAACTTCACGGAGGACGAGCCCTTGTCCAGCACCTCCACCTTCGCGTTGAACGGGATGATGGGGCCCTTGAGGTAGTTCACCCAGGACACGGTCCCGTCCTCGAAGTGGAGGTTCGCGGTCGCGTAGTAGGCCTTCTCCACCACGGGCGCGGGCGCGGGAGCGGCCACGGGCTCGTTGCTCAGCCGCACGACCTTGTCATCCGGGCCGAACTCGACCTCGAACGTGGAGAGCTTCGAGCTCCAGTACGTCCAGCGGTTGCCCTGGAGCGACGGCGTGCGGTGCGGCGGCGGCGGACCCGCCGTCAGCAGCACGGCCTCGCGCGACATGCCCCGGGCCAGCTCTCCGGCGCGGACCTGCTTCTGGTCCTCGGGCGTCAGCGCGGCGATGCGCGGGGCCGGGTCCTGCTCGGCGAAGAAGCCGGCGAACAGCACGTTGATGGGCTTGCCCAGGCTCCGGTGCGTCACGAACCGGAACTCAGCGCCGGACTCGATGACCTTGCAGCGAATCTCGTCGCTGTCCCGCTCGATGACCGCGACCTTCGCCCCCACGGGGATGGCCACGCCCTTGCCGCGGTAGTTCACCGCGGAGAGCTGGTTCTTGTTCAGCAGGAAGTTGGCCTGGGCGTACAGCACCTCGGCCTGGGCACTCATCGCCGTCAGCAACCCCAGCGCGAACACGGCGCTGAGGACATTCTTTCGATACACGCGAAAACCCCCTCGGGTAGGCAGCGGCGTGCTTGTAGTGGTGTCGCACGCACTGCCGCAAGGGGGTTCGCGCCACCCGCCCGGCCCTACGCCCCCAGCATGCCAATCACTTCCGACGACGGCATGGGGCGCGAGAACATGGGGAAGTCATACTTGAGCGCGTTGCGGTGCTCCTCTGCGGAGGTGGCGGCGGCGCAGTCCGTGAGGGTGATGACGTTGTAGCCGTGCTCGTACGCGGTGCGCATGGTCGACTCGACACAGCAGTTGGTGAGGAAGCCGCCCATCACCACCGTCTTGATGCCCTTGCTGCGCAGGATGAAGTCCAGGTTGGTGCTGGCGAAGGTGTCCAGGCCGCGCTTGCCTTCCACCACGATGTCGCCCTTCTGCGGCGCCAGCGCGTCGATGATCTGCGCGCCCCAGCTGCCCTTCACGAACGCCTTCCCGTCCACCACGCCCTTCAGGATGCCGTAGGGGTGCCGGGTCAGCTCGCCGTACCCTTCCGCGAAGGTGATGGGCGCGTGCATCACCGTCACGCCCTTCGCCCGCGCGGCCTTCACCACCGCGAGGGTGTTCTCCAGCATCTTCGTTTCCGCCATCACGCCCTTCACGGCCGGGTGCAGCACCCCACCTTCGGTGGCGAACTCGTTCTGGTACTCGATCAACAGCACGGCGGTGGTTGAAGGGTCGAGCGACATGGCGGACTCCGGGGTGAAGGGCCGGACCATTCCGGACGGTCCAGCCTGTTTGTCAGCCGTTCAGCGGGGCCGTCAAGCCATGCCTACCCACCAGGTTTCCGAGGGCCCAGGGGTTGATTCCTGACATCGTGGTCCCCCTCAAGACACCCAGCCTCGGGAACAAGGACCTGGTGCCACGGGTCCGGCAGCTCACCTTCATCGCGCCCATCGTGAAGCTCCTCCTCCTCCTGCGCGAGCTGCTCCTGGCTCCCAGACGCCTCATGTAATCATCGGGAAGGCCGGCGCCCCGCGCGCCCGGGAGGAACGAATGCCGAAGAAGAAAAAGAAGACAGGCGTGGGCCAGGCCGGCGGCGTGGACTGGATGGCGGGCCTGGGCCCGGACTACGACAAGGCCTATGAGAAGGGTCTCCGCAAGGCCGCGGAGCGCCTCACGGACACCGTGGCCTTCGGCGGTACCGATACGCCCCGCGGCTACAACAAGACGTACTGGAAGACAGGCAAGGACCGCGACGGCGACGAGATCCTCATCCTCCACTTCGGCACCCCCGCGGCCGCGGTCCTCGACATCCTCAATTCCCCCAAGAGGTGGACGCTGGACTGCATCGAGTTCATCCAGGTCCTGCGGTGGTGCGCGCAGTACCACGCACTGGGGCAGGAGGCCTTCAACAAGCTCGGCGGCATCAACAGCTTCAAGCTGTCCTATCACGAGACCACCGGCCTGCGCGGCCGTCAGCTCTACCTGCGCTCACGCAAGCGCGATGCCTTCGACTGCGTCGACGCGATGACGAACCGCAAGACGCCCTCCGGCGTCATCCTGTCCACCACCGCGCAGGAGGACGAGTTCCTCAAGTCCGTTCCCATTGGCTCGCGCGTGATGTGGTCCGACAGCCACCCGGACGCGGCGGACACCGACTTCGAGAACGAGAACACGCTCAAGATCGGCCCCGACGAGTACGTCGCCCACCCGTTCGGAATCCTCTCCGCGCAGGAACTGCGCGAGGAGATGGCGACCCCGGAGGACGAGGACGAGGACGACCTGGATGAGGCGAAGCGGGACGCCTACATCCGCCGCAATCTCTTCATCAAGGAGATTGAATGGTACGCCCGCTCGTGAGCACTCAGGCCGCGGCGCGAGCGCCGTCCCAGTCCTCCACCTCGTAGAGGAACTTCGTGCCGCCCTTGAGCTTGCGGTTGGCGGACGTGCTCTGGACGAAGACGACGTACTTCTCCAGGCTCGCGGGCCGGATGCGCACCGTCTCCCCGGGCGGCAGGCCGAGCATCTCCCGCGCGCGCTCGCCGCTGTAGAGGTCGCCGGACTTGCGGTCCATCAGCACCACCTCCTTGCGGCCCTGGATGGTCTCCGTCTTGGTGAACTCGTAGAAGCCGCGACCCGTCTTGAAGCCCAGGCCGTTCTCCGTCACGAACTCCTTGATGGCGCTGTCCGCCTCCACCTCCAGCACCTGGAAGCGCCCCGGAGACACCGCGCGCAGGTCCGTCTCACCGAAGAGCGTGGACGCGGCCCGCTTGAGCATCGTGTTGAACATCGCGTTCAGGCCGCGGTTCATGCGGCCCTCGCGGGACACCTCCGCTTCGTATGCCTGGAGCTGCGCGTCCGAGGACTGCTTGTAGCAGACGGCCAGCAGCATGTCGGTGACGTGTGAGAACTGATCCAGGCTCAGGTGGAAGCCGCCCGACTTCTCCGCCAGCTCCTTGTAGAACGACGTCGCGTGGCGGCGGTTCAGCGCCTGGACGCCATACACCGGCACGCCCTGCTCCCCCAGCGCGGCCACTTCCTTGCGCCAGTCCAGTTTCTTGGGGTTGTGCTGGGGCGGGTGCGGCACGTCGTCGCCAATGAGCACGAACGCCTTCGTGTAGCCCTCCGTCCAGGACAGGCTCCGGGCCTCGTGCAGCACCAGCTCGTAGCACTCCGGCGCATCACCGCCGCCCGTCTGCTCCACCTTCTCCACGAAGCGGGTGATGGCCTTCGCGTCGTCCGTGAGGTCCAACGCCTTGGTCACGTACGTGGACTTCGCGTCACAGTAGTCGCCGTGCGCGATGATGCCGATGCGGATGCCCGGAATCTCCTTCGTCAGCCGGGCCACGGCGGCCCCCAGCTTCTTCCGCACCTGCGCGAGACACGGATACATGCTGCCCGTGGTGTCAAAGCTGAAGACGACCTCGACGCGGTTATCAATCACAGACTTCGCCATGACGTGTTCCCCCTCGTGCGTTTCTCGCTGCGACAGGAGGAACAGTACTCGCGGGGTCTGACATGGAAGGCGGCTTCGGGGCGCCGGTTTCCGGGCGGCCTCGTACCTGCGTGCGTTGCCAGGACCGGGGGCTCGTTGCGTAGTGTCCTGGCAGGGCGTCACGCCCACGCATCACCCAGGGGGGACCATGAGGGACATCGGCATCATCGGAGCGGGCCAGGCGGGTCTGCAGCTCGGCTTTGGCCTGCTGGAGAAGGGCTACACGGTCACCGTCTACTCGGACCGCACGCCTGAACAGATTTTCAACGCCCGGCTCGCCGCGACCACCTACCTCTTCGGCCGCGCGTACCAGTACGAGCAGGAGCTGGGGCTCGACTTCTGGAAGGGCCCGGGGGAGTACGCCCGGGGCGGGGACCTGGACGTCTGCCCGGCGCCGGGCCAGCGGGCGCTCCGCGTCCAGGGGCGCATCCAGAATCCGGGCAAGTCCCTGGACCTGCGGGCGAAGTACTCCCGCTGGCTCGCGGAGTTCGAGCGGCGCGGCGGCACCGTGGTGGTGCGGGACGTGGACGTGGACGCGCTGGAGGTGCTCGCGACCGGGCATGACCTGGTGGTCGTGACGACGGGCCGCAACAGCTTCACCCGGCTGTTCGAACGGGACGCCGAGCGCAGCGTCCACACGCAGCCGCAGCGGAACCTGGCGGCAATGATTGTCACCGGCATGAAGCCGCTGCACGAGACGCCCTACCCCGCGCTCAAGTTCATCCTGACGGCGGGCCACGGCGAGTACTTCGCCATGCCGTACTTCGACCGCATCCGGGGCCCGCTGAACTGCCTGCTGCTGGAGGCCATCCCCGGCCAGGGGTTGGACCGCTTCGGCGGAGTGAGCACCGCGCGGGAGGCGATGGAGCGGATGAAACAGGTGCTGCGGGACTTCTCGCCGTGGGTGGCGGAGCGGCTGGAGGGCGCCTCCATCGTGGACGAGTCCTCCTGGCTCACGGGCGCGTTCACGCCCACGGTGCGCAAGCCGGTGGGTCGGTTGCCCTCGGGACGCACGGTGATGGGCATGGGGGATGTCGTCATGCTCAACGACCCCATCGCGGGCCAGGGGCTCAACAGCGCGTCGAAGCAGGCGCATGCGATGACCCAGGCCATCCTCGCGCATGGCGACCAGCCCTTCACGCCGGACTGGATGGAGCAGACCTTCGAGCACTTCTGGCGGACGGAGGGCCAGTTCATCACCGCGTTCACCAACATGCTGCTCCAGCCGCCTCCGCCGCACGTGCTGCGCTACCTGGGTGCCGCGTCGGCGGTGTCACCCCTGGCTGACACGTTCTTCGACAACTTCGGAGAGCCACAGCGCTTCTGGCCATGGATTGCCAGTCCCGACGAAACCGAGGCGCGCATCCAGCAGGCGGCCGCCGCGTAGCGGCTGTAAGTCTTTGTCATTCCCACCCGGCCGGTCCTTCACTCTCGGTCCGGGTGGCTGAATCCTGTCAGTCCCACGACGGGGGGGGACATGACGATTCAGTTCGGGTTCATCGACCAGGGTGATGGCGCCAACCTGCGGACGCTCCCCGCGGAGATGAAGGGCTCCACCTGCCTGACTCCGGCGCCCCTGCCTCCGGGCACGCGGGTGAGCGTCATCCGGGACCATGCCCAGGCGCCTGGCTGGTCCTACGTCTCCACCGTGGCGGGGGGATACCTCCTGCAGGGCTATGTGCAGGCCTTTCGCATCACGACCCAGCTGCCGGAGCCCGCGGCGACGCTCTACCAGGTCCGTCCAGGGGACCGCCTGGAGCCCATCGCCGCGCGCCTCTACCGGCAGGCCATCCAGCCGGGGCGGGACCTGCGCTTCTACGAGGAGGTCATTCATCACGTGAACGTGAAGAGTGGCCGCAAGGGGGTCCAGCACATCGACGGTGACGTGCGGCTGGTCGCGGGCGAGCGCATCTGGCTGGTGAGCATGGCCTTCGCCAACCAGCTCCAGGGAGTCGTGTCGAGCGGCTCCATCACCCACGAGGCGATGGCCCAGGCTCGCAAGGCCGCCCGGCACCTGGAGGACGTCCTCACCTCCGTGAGGCAGGCGGACCGGTACTTCGGAGACGTGACTGGCCAGTACGGCAAGGCCATCCTGGACAACTGGCTGGAGATCTCCGCGATGGTGGTGGGCTTCATCGCCGCGGAGGCGCTGTCCACCTTCCTGGCGGCGACGCCCACGGGGGTGGGACAGCTCGCGGCGGCGCTCATCCAGTTGGGTCTGGCGGCGTTCGGAGCGCATGGACTCATCGAGGCCGGAGGGGAGGCATTGAAGCACGCGCAGCTGTGGCTCACCCAGGCCTGGGAGGCCAATGGCTCACCGGAGAAGCTGAAGGAGGCCAGCAAGTCCTTCCTCCGGATGCTGGTGAGCATCGCGATGGCGGCGCTGGCGCTGTTGGGCGTGAAGACCAACGCGGGACGTGGGCTCAAGCTGATGACGTCCGTGAGAATCACCCCGCCCCGCATCTACATGATGGCGGCAGCGGGTCCCGGCGGTGCCTACGCGGGTGTCCCCGTGTACCAGCCGGGCTCCATCACCGCGGCTCCGTCTGTTCCGCTGCCGTTCAATCCCTGGGGCTCCGGCGCACCGTTGTTGTCGAAGGCTGTCAAAGAGGGAGGCGGGACGTCGAAGCCGGATCCCGAGCCCACCCTGACCGAACGCACGCTCAGCGACGCCGAACTGGAGAGGCTGCTGGAGAAGCTCCCCAACTGGGAGAAGCTCAAGGACTTCGTCGGACGCCGCATCCCGGCGGAGGGAACACCGGAGTTCAACGCGTTCAAGCGGGAGCTCCAGGCCGCGGGCTACCGCCTGGAGAAGTTGAGCTCGGAGTCCCAGCCCTTCCGGCTGCGCCGTCCAGATGGAAAGGCCCTGGGCGACGAGTATGGGGCGCTCACGGTGACCCAAGACGGGCTGGTGGTGCTCAAGGTCGGTAAGGGCACGCCCCGACTGAGTGTCTTCACCCGCTACCGGAAGAACTACCTGGACTGGGTAGAGAAGTCCCAAGGCCCAGCGGCGCGGGCGGCGGCGGAGGTCCGGCTCTCCGCGGGCCATCCCATGCACCACCTCATTCCCGACGCGCTCGCTCAGAACCATCCGCTGACCCGCATGGCCATGGAGCGACTCAAGGGCTACACGATTGACCGTGGGTCGAACATCCTCGACATGCCCTCCGGGCTCACCGTGGAGGGCCAGCTCATCCACTCGGGCAGCCACCCGCGCTACAGCGATTTCGCGCGTGCCCGGCTTGATCTCGCCTGGAAGAATCTGTCCAGGAAGGGCGCCCCCTCCAGTTGGACACCCAAGGTCATCGAGGAGGCCATCCTCAAGGTCGAGAACGAGCTTCGCCAGGCCATCGAATCCGGGAGCTTGAAGGAGCCGGCCATCAAGGTGATCCAGGAGCAGCGCGGCGGTAAGGTGCTCACGGGAAAGAAGCTGGCCTTGCTGGAGCTGCGCTCCCATGGGGAGTCACACACCACATGATGTATGCATTGTCGACGGATGTCTCTCACGCAAAAGAGAATGCAGATATCTACGACGCCCATCTCATCGAGTTCGACGGTTTCGAGGACGTGACGTTCTTCGACCCCGACATCAGCTATCAGCCCCAGCCGAGGGTCATTGAGTACTACGGCAACCTGGAGTGGATCGCCGGGCGCGACCACCTGTGCCCCACGCCCATGGGGTGGTTGCTGCTCTCCCGGCGCATGGTGCGCGTGCTCGACGAGGTGGGCCCGTTCCGCCACCGCCTCATCCCCACGGTCATCTACGCGGAACGCATCAAGCACCTCGTGTACAGCGGATACCCCCGGAGGAGGACCTGGTATCCGGTGACGGACCCTGCGCTGAAGAGCGAGGACTTCGTCATCCTCCAATTGCTGGATCGGACCGACTGCCTCGACCGGGAGCGCACCCTCGTGAAGGGCGTGCCCTTTGACCAGTGCGGAGAAGAACTCCTGGGCTATGACGACGCCGAGCCGCTCGTGCTCCGCCCGCCACCCGGAGGCTTCCCGCCCGTGTTCTTCGTCCCTGAGCTGGCTTTCTACTGCTTCACCGAGGAGGCGCGGCAGGCGTGTGAGCAGGCGGGGCTGAAGGGGCTGTGGTGGCACCCCCAGCCCTGACCCCGGACGCGCCCGGGGCTGGCTTTGGGCACGAGCCCGCCGCCATCTAGGATGACGTCCTCATGGGGACGCAACATGAGTGGTGAGGGCACGAAGCCCGTCGCGGCGGTGCTGGTGGGGCTGACGAACTTCCGGCTGGGCCGCATCCTGCTGTGGACCCTGACGGTGTTCCTGGGGCTCCTGGCGCTCGTGCCGGGCCGTGACAGTGGGCTCCTGTGGCACATGGCCGCTATTACGGGCTTGCTCGCGCTGATTGGAACCGGAACGGCGTGGTGGAAGGAACGCCAGAGCTCCCGGTCCGGCCCCATTCCGTGGCTGCTGTTCCGGCTGGCCTTGGGAGCCGTGCTCTTCGGCGCCGCCGCGCTCCTGATGTGGTGGCGGCGCAGGCGCGAGCTGAAGGCCAGCGCGCCTGTATCGCCGCCCTCCGCGGAGCAGGTGGACCGGTGGGCCACCGCCGAGTTGGAGCGCTCGTCATGAGCCACGCGGCCTTGAAGCAACGGGCCCCGGACACGGCGCCGCTCGATGCGCCTCCGCGTGAATCCATGGGAGGCATGACCCGCGCGGGCTTGCGGAGCCTCCTCGCCATGGTGCCCGCGCTGCTGGGCTCCGGTGTGTGGGGCGCGCTGAAGGGCTTCTTTCTCTTCGGGTGCTTCGGCCTGGTGCTGGCGGGCATCTTCGTGCTCGCGCCGCGTTGGACGGGCGCGGCTCCGACGCCCTCCTGGCTGAACTACCTGAGCTTCGTGCTCACACCCCTGCCCCTGGCCCTGGCCGGGGGCTACGTCTGGATGCTCCACGGGGTCAGCTCACGGCTCGCGAGCGAGGTCCGGGCGCGCGGGCTGATGGGCTATGCGTACGCCATCCTCAAGCCCGCGACGCTGCAGGTCGCCCGGCGGTTGCGCGGGGCCAGCACGCCCAACCGCGCGGAGCTCACCCGGGCCATCGAGGAGTCGGTGGCGGAGCGCATGCGGGAGCCCGAGGAGGAGCGCGAATCCGCGGCCTCCCGCGCCGGATGGCTGGAGGGTTTCCTCATGGACCAGTCCCGCCGGGTGCTGGGGCTCATCGCCTTGCGCGCGGTGCTGACGTCACCCGATATGCCTTCGGCGGTGCGGGAGCTGGAGATGTTGGCCATCGACCGGTTGGAGGGCGTGTTGGAGGAGACGCTGGAGGACCTGTTCTTCCTCCAGATGGTGCTCGCGCTCAGCGTGGGCGTCCTCGTCGCCACAATGCCCACGTTCCTGCTCCTCTTCCTGCCCCGCTAAAGCGGAGACCCGCCGGCCTCTGCTAGCCTCCTGCCGCCCCACCAGGGTGGGACAGGAGGCGACGCCGGGATGGACTCACTGGACGCGCGCATGGAGCGGCTGGAAGGCCGGCTCCGACGGTGGCAGGGCCTCACCCTCGCGGCCTTCGTGCTGGCCGGGGTGGGACTGGGAACCGCGGCCCTGCGTGACGAAGCGACGCAGTCACCTTCGGGAGAGCTGGTCGCCTCGCGGCTGGTGCTCAAGGACGCCAGCGGCCGCACGCGGGCGAGCCTGGATGCGAACCGCCATGGCGGCGCGGCGCTGGTGTTGAACGACAGCGAAGGCCGGCCCCGGGCACTGCTCGGTGTGGGCGAGGACGACTCGCCCCGCCTGCGCTTCTCCACGGCGGAAGGCGAGTCGCTGGCGGAGCTGATGGTGTTCTCCGACGAGGCCCCACGCCTGACGCTGTCCAAAGCCGGGGGCGCGGAGCTGTTCTCCGTGGGGCTCCAGGTGGACGGCTCGTCGCGGCTGGAGCTGGCCGACGTGACGGGACGGCCCCGCGCCATCCTGGGTGCGGATGAGGAGGGCTCACCGGGCCTGCTCCTGGTGGACCGCCGCGGCCAGCCGCGCGTGGAGCTGCGCGTGGGCAGCTCGGACGAAGCCAGCCTCGTGCTGGAAGGCCGCAACGGACAGGTGTTCCGAGCACCCGGCGTGCAGTGACGCCGCGTCGTCATTTCCGGGAGCCGGTGCACGTATCGGCTCGACCTGGGCCGGTATCTGAAGACGCTCGCGGACGTGGACAACGTCTGGTGCATCGAGAAGCGGAGCTGGCGGAAGCAGCTCTGTCAGGACGGATTTTCCGCTGCGTCCCTGCTCCCCGCGAAAGGAGTGTGATGCCCATGACGACGAGCGACAAGCCGAGCCCCACCGACATGGAGCCCACTCCCGACAGCATGGACCTGGCCATCGCCTCGTTCCACGGCTGTCCGCCCGGCACCTGACCCACGCCGCCATCCGGTAACACCGGGACGGGCATGGACAGAGGCCGGGCTCCCGAGGGGGGACCCGGCCTCGGTCATGTCCGGGTCCTCCCTCGAGGAATCCAACCCATCGGGATGTAGCTCAGCTGGTCAAGAGCGTGCGCCTCATACGCGCGAGGTCACTGGTTCGAATCCAGTCATCCCGACTTCACCTCCAAGGCAGCTCGCTCCGGAATGACCCAACCTGGCAGATACGCCGCGCTCAAAAACAAGCAGGCCGCGGGTTCGAATCCCACTACTTCCCAGAAGGGCTTCCGGCAAGGAACCTGGGGGATTCGAGACAAAATGCTGGGATGGAGGAAATGATGGGCGCCCGTCTTTTCTAACGCCGCCTTGGGGAGAGCGATGACACAGCAGCGGACCTTGCCCGGTCCTTCATTGTCATACTTCGCTCTCCGGCGGCACGACAAGGCGGCCAAAGATGCCAGGTGAGCCGTTTCTCACGGGTCGACTGGTGGCTCTCACGCCCCTTCATACGCCCAGCCCGCAGCGCCAGGCGCGCCAGCTTCCCAGTCAGGGCGTGTATGTCGGCGAGATCGGGATCGTCTCCTGGGATGGAACGCCTGCGCTCCGGTTGCGCTCCAGCCCGATGACGGGGAACAACATCATCGGAAGACTGGCCTTCAACACACACGTCCAGGTGGTGAGCCGCATTCCTGGCGGATGGCTGTATGTGTCCACCCGCGACGGTCGCAAGGGCTATGTCGCCGCCGAGTACATCTGGTCTTCCCCCGAGCACCCGCTCCCCGACCCCAACGCACTGCTTCAACGCGTCGCTCAGGGTAAATCAGGCTACGCCATTTCCATCGCCGGGCAGCACTACCATGACCTCGTGAAGTGGGGATCGGACCTGCGCTTCTATGTCACGGTCCTGGCTGCGGCGAACCGGCGTCCCATTCCTCCTTTCGTCGACGGATGGAAGTCGCTGCAATTCCAGGCAGGGGAGTTCATCTGGATTCCAAGCAGGAAGTTTGCCCAGGCCATGAAGGGCAAACTCAGCAGCGGCTCCTACAGCCATGAAGTGGCGGCTGCGCTGGGGATTGCAGGCACCCTTGAGAAGGTAGGCCAGCTCCAGGCGGATCTCCGCAAGGCCATCCGGTTGTCGACCGACTACATTCCCCAGGCGGTCGGGAAGCATGTCGAAAAGGCCCTCATCTCGGTCTTGACGGCGCTCCTTGAACTGGCAGTGGGCGCAATGCTGCTCCTCGCCATTTGCACGGCGATTGGCGCCGCGCTCGGGGCACTGGCGGGGGGTGTGGGGGCCGCCCCCGGAGCCGCTGCCGGTTTCGAGGTGGGGATGCTGCTCCTTGAGTGGCTGGGGCTGGGATTCCTCGTCAAGTGGGCCTCGGATTCCCTCCACCGTATCGGCAAGGCCTTCGCCACATTCTTCAAGAGCGTGTGGAATGCCAACGGCAACCACAAGCAGCTCGACAAGGCAGCTCACGAGCTTGCCGAGGCGATCGGCACGCTCGCTGGCGTGATTGTCGAGGTGCTGGTGATGTGGGCGTCGGCCAAGGGCGCTGAGGCCGCGCTCGCAGCGCTCAAGGGCACCCCGGTGGAGAGTGCGTTTGGTGTAAGCCGCCTGGGGTCATGGCTGCGGGAGCGGACGAACAACTACCGCGAGGGCAAGTCTCCTCTCGAGAACGCGGAAGCCGCGAAGAGGAAGAAGGCCGAGGCCGCGAAGGCCAAGGAGTTGGGGGGTTGGCCGCCCAAACTCCCCGAAGGCAAGAAACCCAAGGTGGGTGCCAAGGGAGCCGCTGAATGGCGTTACGAGCGGTATCGCTATCAGCAGTACAAGAAGGGGAAGACCCAGAAGGAGATTCTCGACTTCGAGGCCTACAAGGCACGTCACTACAAGGTCGCCGCCGAAGGTGGACGTCCAGGGCGCAGTGGAGGTGCCCACCAGGTCCAGACCCGCCGGCTGCTCGAGAGAGAGGGCTTCGAGAATACCGAGACCACCGCGCTGAATGGCAAGTATGTCGACCTCACCAGGCCCAACAAGAACGGCGGGACGGATTTCGTGGAGGTGGATGCGATGCTCAAGAAAGGCATTCCCATCAAACGCCTTCGAGACAAGCTCAAGATTGAACTGGACGGCTTGAAGAAAGGGGACAGGCTCATCTACGTCGACAAGCTGGACCCCGGGAAGCGTATCCTCTACGAATACGGTGAAAGCCCCAGCGTCGTTGACGTCAGGACCTGGGAAGACTGAGACAACACGAGGACACGCTTGTTCATCCACATCTTCTGCCAGGCGGACAAACCACTCCGCTCTCAAGAAATCGCCCACTTCATCGAGGAAGGAGCCTACTTTGAGAGTCCTCCGCGGCTCACCGTGGCCCCCTCATCCTCGCAAGCGGGCGACACGCCGTGGACGGAATTGAAGATCGAATACCAGGCGCGCAAGCGCCCTGTCCTCCTCCACCGCGAGGACAATGCGAAGGAGTTCGCGGAAGACAAGCAGGAAGCCATTGAGGAGCTCCAGCACGCGGCGCTGGCCAAGAAGCACTCGGCGTTGATTTCACGGCTCGAGGACACCCGGCAACTCATCGTGTTTGAGATCGACTCCGAAGGTGCGACTGAGGATTGCTGGGAGATGGTCGACAATCTGGAGGGCTGGATCGCGCGCGAGTGGAAGGGCCTCATCTACGTCGCGGGCGAGGGCTTCTACGATGCCGATCTGAAACCCCTCTGCAAGCTGGCGGGCTGAGCCGTCAGACCCGACGTCCAGTGAACGCGGCGGACTACTCGAGTTGAAGGCCGCAGTCGCTGCAGGCGCCCGCCACCAGCGGGGCGGCCGTTCCACAGGCTGGGCAGGGAGGCTCTCCCTCCTCCTCGGTGGCGTCTGATGGGGCGGCGGGCACAAGGCGGGGAGTCGCCCCCTCTGGCACCAGACCCTCGCGGCGCACCGACTCCAGCCACCCCTGCTGGAGCAGGGCGGCCACCCGGGGCCCATCCTCGGGCCGCACCAGCACCTGGAACTTCGGAGAGCAGCCGACCTTGCCGCACGCCTCACGGTGGACGAGGGCGGGGACGTCCGCGTCCAGGAAGCCCTCCACCATCCTCCGGGCGTCCGCGAGGGACAGCTCCGCGCACGGCACCAGCTCCGCGTCCGCCAAGGTTCTCTGCACTTCGTCTGGGGTCATGACGGCCGTGATTGGACCTCGGATGTGCCCCCTCCGTCCACCGCCCCTGGAACCGCCTCACGAACCGCAGCCGCGCGCATCCTTCCGCACGAAGACGCGGACCGGTCCCGGGTCCGCCACCTCTTCGAACCGGGCATCCCCTTGGAGCGTGTCGAGCAACGCCTCTCGTGAGGCCGCTCCCAGGAGGAGCGTGTCCACGCGCGGGGGAACGAGCACGACCTGCGCCCGCTCGTAGTGGTGCAGGAGGAAGCGGTCGTAGCCGTTGGGCACGAAGACGATGGAGCGGAAGTCCGTGGCCACCGCGCGCCAGGAAGCACAGGCCTGGACCTGGCGCTCGAAGGCCTGGCGGAAGTCTCCATCCACCGGAGGCATGGGGCGCAGCGGCGGAGACCCGATGGTCCGGTCGAAGCGCGCGACCTGGAGGAGCGCGAGCACGGCGAGCAGCAGCGCCGGCACCATCGCGGCCCAGGCAGGGACGCGCGTGAGCACGCCCTTCCACGCATCCGCGAGCCTCCCGAAGCCGGCCGCCGCGCACACGCCCAGCCCGGGCAGCAGGAAGGCGGAGTTGTAGAACCAGAGCAGCCGCTTGTCCGGCGCATCCGCCATGAAGAAGAAGGTGCCCGGAATCGTGCTGACCAGCGTGGCCGCAGGCGAGAGCAGCTGGAGCCACCAGAAGCTGCGCTGGAAGACCACCAGCCCGCTGGTGGCCACGTCGTGCACCACCCGGCCGGGGTCGCCCAGCGCGGTGAAGGCGACCTGCCCCCACGTGCTTCCGTAGTGCGACCAGAACCGCGTGCCCGAAGGCGTCCCGAGCGCTGGCAGCACCACCGCGACACAGAGCGCGAGGTAGCCCAACGCCAGCGCGGACACCCCGAGCGCCCTTCGCGTGAGCACCGCACGCGGCGGACGCGCCACGGCCGGCAGCAGCAGCAAGGCCGCCGACTGGAACGCGAGGAACAGGCCGCCATCCGGACGCACACCCAACGTGAGCAGCGCCGTGAGCACGACCCACCGCATCCGCGCGCCCCGCAGGAGCATCACGAGCACCGCCGTGGAGCCCAGCTGGAAGAACACCTCGAAGTGCGCGGAGAGCGCGACCGTCTTCACGAACGGATTGAGCGCCAGGTACAGCGTGAAGGCGACCGAGCCCCACGGCCTCCAGACGGCGGGGAGCAGTTCGTGCTCCTCGACCATGCGCTCGAAGAACCAGACCTGGAGCCCGACCGCCGCGTACAGCGCCACCAATCCCAACAGGATGAAGAGGAACTGCGAATCACCGAGCAGGAACAGCGGCGTGAGCAGCAGCAGCGTCGGGGTGAAGTGCACCGTGAGGTGGTTGAGGTCCGCGTCCGTCACCCAGAAGGGCCGGCCCCGGTGCACCGCGTTCGAGAACAGGTCGTTCAGGAGGGCGAGGTCGTGGAACGCGTACACCCCACCCCGGAAGGCGCTCCAGACGCAGACCACGGTGTAGACGAACAAGGCTCCGAGCACGAAGTGCCAGGCCCGGAACCGGCGGGTGAACGCGAAGGGATGCAAAGCGGGGCGACTCTGCCACACGAGCGCTCCGCCCGGTCGCCTTGACAACTTAGGAGTCCTAACTTAGATCAAGGGCATGACTGGGAAGCGACCGGGATACTTCGACGAGAACAGCGAACCCATCTCCGCGCGCATCGCGACAGGGCTCCACAAGATCGGGCTCGCGATGAAGCAGCAGTCGTGGCAGCAGGCGAATGGAGCGGGCCTGTCCGCGACGCAGGGACAGATTCTCGCCACGCTGGTCGCGAACGGGCCCCTCACCGGCAAGGAGTTGAGCGAGCGCCTCGGCGTGACGCTTCCCACCATCAGCGACTCCGTCCGCGTCCTCGTCGAGAAGGCGCTCGTGACCCGCTCCGCGGACCCGAGACACCCACGCGCCAGCCTCCTGACGCCCACGGCCACGGGCGCCTCACTCGGCGCCCGCGCGCGCTCGTGGCCCGAGTTCATGGCGGACGCGGTCGCGGACCTCTCCCCGGAGGAGCAGCGCGCGTTCTTCGCCGGCATCGTCAAGATGATCCGGATGCTCCAGGAGCAAGGGCTCGTTCCGACCACTGGCATGTGCGTGACCTGCACGCACTTCCGTCCAAATGTGCGCCCGGGCGCGTCTCCGCATCACTGCGCCTTCGTGGACGCGCCCCTGTCGAGCGAGCAACTGCGCCTCGACTGCCCGGAACACGAGCTCGCGGCGGAGTCGGCGCGACGCGAGGTCTGGGAGCAGTTCGTGCGTCGCGGCTGACGCCCCCGAGTCTCAAACACGAATGAAAACGGCTTTCCGCGGCCACTCCGGCCGACGGCAACGGCGGAGCTCTGCTCCGAGCAGGAGAAGACACAATGAGCAACATCCCCGGCTATACCCATGGCACCGCGTCCGTTTCGCGCTCGCCGGTCTCCCTCAATGACTTCGAACAGATGAAGGCCAGCGTCCTGTTCGGCGAAGAGGACGTGAAGGCCCTCCGCATGTCTCACGACATCGTGAGGGGGCGTGTCGAGGCCATCCTCGACGTCTGGTATGGGTTCGTCGGGAGCCAGCCGCACCTGCTCGCCTCGTTCAGCGGGAAGACAGACGGCAAGCCGCTGGGTGACTACCTCACCTCCGTCCGCAAGCGCTTCGGCCAGTGGATCCTCGATACGTCGAGCGCCCGGTACGACCAGGCCTGGCTCGACTACCAGCACGAGATCGGCCTGCGCCACCACCGGGTCGGGAAGAACAAGACCGACGGAGCCCCTTCGACGGACCTCGTGCCCTTCCGGAACCTGTTCGCGCTCATCTTCCCGGTCACCTTCACCCTGCGCCCCTTCCTGGCTGAGCAGGGCCACTCCGCGGAGGACGTGGAGAAGATGCATGCGGCGTGGGTCAAGTCGTGCCTGTTGCAGGTGACGCTCTGGGCCCACCCCTACGTCAAGGACGGGGACTTCTGATGACACCGCGCCCCGCACCGGGCGAAGGTGGCGACCCCATCCCGCGGACCATGAGGGCGTATGCCATGCAGGGAACGCCGACAACGGTCCTCATCGATGCACAGGGACGTCTTCGCCGGCAGGTCTTCGGCATGCACGACGACCTGTAGCTGGGCGCTGAACTGCAAACCCTGCTCCTCGAGGCCCAGACGGGACCCGCATCCGGGGTGCAGCGGCCTGCATCCCAGAAGGTCCCCGCTGCCTGTGACGACAGCGGCTGCAGGTAGGCGCGGAGTCACTGGCCGCGAGGGCGGGACTCGTCACAGACAGCTGGAGTCCACGGGCAGGGTGTCCTGCTGCACGGTCTTGAAGGTGAACAGGCACAAGGCGCTCGCGCCCTGCTCCATGAAGACCCCGCCGTAGAGGCTGGCGTGGCCCAGCCGCGCCGTGCTCCCCGCCTTGAGGTACACGGACGTTTCGTAGCCTTCGATGGAGGACTGGTCGATGCCCATGCGGACCCCGGGCGACGGAGCCGGGAAGTCCGCGTAGATGCCGAAGGACCCTCCCGTGCCGGTCCCCTTCAGGCGGCTGGAGCGCACGGACACGCCGGGCGTCTCCGCGTGCAGGGCCGCGGACAGCGTGGCGCCTCCGCTGAAGACCTCCGAGTCCACGAGGTCCACGCTCTGGGCCGCCGCCTCCACGCCGAAGCTCCGGGCGCCGTTGCTCGCGCTGGCGTCGATGAGCATGCGGCGCAGGAAGCCGAACTTTCCAGCCACACCTACGCCAATCACCAACTCCACCGCGCTCGTGGTGCCCTGGGCGACGGCCTTGGAGTCCTCCAACGTGATGCCCACCTGGTCGAACGCGAACCCCATCACCCGGCCCCGGTCAGACGTCGCCTGGGAATCGACGCGCGACAACCTGATGCTATTGGCGGACTGGTAATACACGCCAAAGGTGAGGGACTGGCCCGCGGACGCCTCCGCCCGGACTTCGCTCACCGCGAAGCCATCGCCGCCGTTGAAGATCGCCACCGACCGCGACCCACCGCCCGTGTTGATCACGGAGAGCAGGCGCAGCCCCGCGTTGGAGGCGCCCACCACCGAGCCATCCCCGGCCGTCGAGGACGTGATGCGAGACACGCCCACGCCGCTGCCCTCCAGGAACACGCCCCGCTTCAGCACCAGGCCCGTCGTCCCCAGGTCGTAGGTGCCGGCGCCGAGCTTCAGCACCCACGTCTGCGAACCGTCGGAAGGCACCGCGTCCACGGCGGCCCGGAGCGCGGCGCCGGACTCCAGCGCGGTGGCTTCCAGGGGGATGATCCGCACGCGCGCGGCCAGCAGCCCGTCCGTCCCGGAGCTGCCCGGCGCTCCCGCGGGCCCGGCCTCACCACGAGGCCCCTGCGCTCCCGCGGGCCCCGTTTCCCCTTGAGGCCCCTGCGCCCCCGCGGGCCCGGCCTCACCGCGAGGCCCCTGCGCTCCCGCGGGCCCTGATTCCCCCTGGAGCCCCTGCGGCCCTTGCGGCCCTTGCGGCCCCACGGTGCCCTCACCCTTGCAGGCGGACACGAGCAACACCCATGGCAACAGCGCACGGCGGACAGACGAAAGACGCAAGGACAGCTCCCCCTTCGGACTTGAAGGAGCCCAGTCTGTCCGCTCGCGCGGTGGCATTGGAATGGGTCCGCCGGAACCTCAGCCCATCCTGCAGACCTGGAAGCTCATGTCGTCGCAATACCAGCCCCGGCACTTCGCGCCCCGGATGAAGTAGTTCTCGGGGGCCTGATAGGGGGCGGTCTCGTCGGAGATCCAACCGGTCCAGTGGCAGTCCACCGCGGTGGGCCCGGTGATCTTCGTGCACTCCAGCGAGACGTTGTCGCAGTAACCGCCCGTGCAGGACACACCCGTCACCCAGGAGCCCGAGGGGCAGACGGTGGGCGTCGAGGTCTCCTCGGAGAACGCCGCCGTCCAAGCCTTGCTGCCAACCACGGCGCTGCTTGGAATGTCCCGGCAGCTCATCGACACGTTGTCGCAGCCGGTGCCACTACACCCCATCAAGTAGGCCACCATCCGGCTGGGGCAGTTGATGGGCGGCAGCTCCTCCGACGTGGTGCCCGCGGATTGCGTCGCCGCCTGCTCCACCTGCTCGATCCCAAACCCGGCTTCGGAATCCATCTCATCGGCGGGGCCGCAGGCCGGGGTCGTCAACAGGAGGGTCAGTGCCGCGAACAGGGACAGTCGCTTCATGGTGTGAAACCTCTCAATGGGTGGGCGTTGCCCTGCGGTTACGCCCGCGTCAGGAATTATTCCCATGGCGTGTCTTTGAACGGCCCAGCTCATTCCCATGCGGGGTCAGCGCCACCCCTGGACGCTGCGCGCGTCGCCGGGCTATGGCTTGCGCCTCCCCATCGGAGGCACCGCACCATGGTCGCGCAGACATCGCCCCAGGAAATCACCGCGCAGGTGCGCCAGCGCATCATCGACCTGGCCCGGCAGGGCGGCTACGTCGACGCGGTCCTGGGCGCGGGGCCGGAGCTGGACCGGCTGAAGCACTACCTGCGCATGCTCATGGGCCAGGTGCCCACACCGTCCCCCAGGCCCGAACAGTCCCCCACCATCTTCCCGCCGCTCCCCGGCCTGGATGAGCACCCGTGGCGCGACCCGCCGCCCCAGGCCGCGAAGGCGCTGGAGGGCTGCCTGGCCGCGGTGACGCGCGACCTGGAGCGGCTGGAGAACGCGGACCTGCTGCACTACGACTCCGGCATCGTCGGCACCGGCCACTGGTCCGTGCACCCCATCTACTTCGGCGGTGAGCGCACCGACCGCCTCTTCTGGCCACAGCTCGCCATGGAGGAGACGGCCGAGGTGGTGCGGGCGCTGGACGGCGAGTGCACCGACTTCCCGCTGGCGGACGTGCTGTTCTCATCACACGCGCCCGGCACCACGCTGACGCCGCACTGCTCATGGGACGGCTTCCGGATGCGGCTGCACCTGGGGCTCAAGGTGCCGGAGGGCTGCGGCATCCGCGTGGGCTCGGAGACGCGGCACTGGCAGCCGGGCCGCGTGCTCACCTTCCACGACTCCTTCGAGCACGAGACCTGGAACCGGGGCACCGAGCGCCGCGTGGTCCTTATCGCCGACTGCTGGCACCCCGGCCTCACCGTGCCCGAGCGCGAGGCCCTGCTCGGCCTCACGCGCAAGTTCGAGGTCCGCGCGATGCTCGCCCAGCTGCGCGTGCCGGAGACCCTGTCCGAGCCCCTCCTCGTCCGCTTCGCCGAACAGGAACGCACGGACGCCCAGGTGCGCCGCTTCTGGCGCGGGTGAGGGGGTCGGCTGTGCCGGCTGGAGCCTGTCGGGCGCGGTGGGTGAACACGCTGAGCCGCGCTTGCGCGACGCCCGCAGGCCGCTCGGGTGTTTGCTGGACGAGGCGGGCCACCTGGAAGCCAGGCTGGGATGACGGTGGGTGCAGTTGCCGCCCAGCCTCCAGCACGAGCATGAACCGGCCCGCGCGTTCTTCCAGTCCCTGCGGGAGCGGGTCGCGGTGGACGTCGTGTGCGAGCCCAGACACCGGACCTGGTTCACGGACGAGGCCCGGCAGGCGCTGGACGACGCACGCATCCGTTACGTGAGAGCGGTTCCGCCCTCGGTGGGCGCGGCCCTGCCGAATGCACTATCATTGATGCACCTCGATGCACGACGCCCGGAATGAACAAGCCACCGCACGGATGGCCCGTGCGCTCGTCTCGCTGGACGGCGTGTCCGTGGGAGATGCCTTTGGCGAGCGATTCTTCGGCCCGCATGAGCTCGTGCAGCCCTGGGTGGAGCAGCGGCTCCTTCCGCGAGCACCCTGGGGCTACACCGACGACACGGAGATGACGCTGTCCGTTGTCCAGGTGCTGGAGGACCACGGCCACGTCGACCCGGACGCGCTCGCGCACCTGTTCGCGAAGCGCTATCGCCGGGACAAGCACCGCGGCTACGGCGGGACCGCGCACGACATCCTGTGGAAGCTGGGGCTCGGCTTGCCCTGGCGTGAGGTGTCCTCGGAGGTCTTCGAGGGCCAGGGCTCCATGGGCAACGGCGCGGCCATGCGCGTGGCGCCCCTGGGGGCGTACTTCGCGGGAGACATGAGCAGGGTGGTGGCGGAAGCGCGCGCGTCGGCGGAGGTGACGCACATGCACCCGGAGGGACAGGCGGGTGCCATCGCCATCGCGGTCGCCGCAGCGTGGGCCTGCCAGTGGCCACGGTCGCGTGGCCCCGCGATGGAGCTCTTCGACACGGTGCTGGACTGCACGCCCGCCGGAGCCACGCGCCAGGGACTGGAGAAGGCACGCGCCTGGCCGCGGGACACCAGCCCCTCCTCGGCGGCGCGCACGCTGGGCAGCGGGCAGAAGGTCCTCGCCGAGGACACCGTGCCCTTCGCCGTGTGGTGCGCGGCGAGGCACCTCGAGTCCTTCGAGGAAGCCCTCTGGTGCACGGTGGCCGGCTTCGGAGACCGGGACACCACCTGCGCCATGGTGGGAGGAATCGTCGCCCTGAGCGCGGGGCGCGCCTCCATTCCCGCGCCATGGCTCTCCGCGCGGGAGCCCCTGCGCCGGCGGGTGTAGCGGAGCCAGTCCCTAGCGTCCGAGACGGGCCGCCAGCTCCAGCCGGGCCGCCACGGCCAGCGCATCCGCGCGGTTGTTCTCCACGTCATCCGAGTGGCCGCGCACCCAGTGCCACGTCACCTGATGAACGCGGACGGCCTCCAGCAGCTCGCGCCACAGGTCCGCGTTGGACACGGCCTTCTTGCCCGACGTGCGCCAGCCATTGCCCTGCCACGTGTCCAGCCACTTCTCCGCGAAGGCGTTGCACACGTACTTCGAGTCGGTGAACACCTGGACGCGGCACGGCGTCTTCAGGGCCTTCAGCGCGACGAGCGCCGCGGTCAACTCCATCCGGTTGTTGGTGGAGTCCGCCTCCGAGCCCTGGAGCTCCTTGCGGTAGCCCTTGCGTTCGGGAGCGATGAGGATGGAGCCCCAGCCTCCCAGGCCAGGGTTCGGCGAACAGGCGCCATCGCAGTAGATGTGCACGAGCGGGAGCGACATCGGACGCGCACCCTACTCCATCCGCGTCCGGCGTCCCCCGGCTAGAGTCCGGACCGTGAGCACCTTCCCCACCACCCTCCCCCACGT
>NZ_RAWC01000149.1:0-21575 GCF_003611685.1 Corallococcus sp. CA049B
GCACCTGCGGGACGCGTACGCGGACATCCGCCTCACGCAGGGCTCCGCGCTGGCGTGGGCGGACGTGCCCTTCGTGAAGACAGGCGCGTGGGAGGGCACGGTGGGCCTGGGGGCGGGCGTCGCGGGCTTCTGGCGCCGGACGGAGGCGCTGTCCACGCAGGTGGAGCCCACGCCGTCGCGGCTGCTCGCGGCCTTCGTCGTGGGGCCGGCGGTGCGCGTGGCGTGGCGGGTGGGGCCGGCGCTCGCACTGGAGGCGGCGCTGTCGGGTGAGGTGCTCCTGGGACGGCCCCGGCTGGGGTACTCGGCGGAGGGTGGCTTCGTGCTCCGGGAGGACGGCGCGTCGGTGCGTCCCCGACTGGGAGTGGGGATGGTGATTTTTCCGTGAGCACCGATGACCCGATCTGGCGGCGTCCCTTCTCCTTGAGGGGCATGAGGAGCTCGGGCTCACATGCGACCGTCGCGCCCCGTGGCGAGGACGCCCGGCTGATGGCGGCCATGCGGGGACAGCGCGACGCGACCGAAGCCCTGCTCCTGGAGCTGCTGCCGCGCGTGCGCAACCTGGTGCGCTACCTGGTGCGCGGGGACTCGGACGTGGAGGACATCGCCCAGGAGTCGCTCATCGCGCTGGTGCGGGGCCTGCCCACCTATCGCGGCGACGGGCGGTTCCACGGCTGGGTGGACCGGGTGGTGGTGCGCACCACGTTCGCGTGGCTCAAGCGTTCACGCGGACGCGAGGCCCGCTACAGTGGGGACCCGGTGGAGTTGTTGGCGGTGCCGTCCGACGAAGCGCCGGCGGACGAATATCTGCACCGCCGTCACCTGGTGACGTTACTGGACCGGTTGTCGACGGAGCAGCGGCACGCGCTGGTGCTGCACCACGTCCTGGAATTGAGCGTGCAGGAGATTTCGACAGAGCTGGGCGTCCCCTTCGAGACCGTGCGCAGCCGGCTGCGCCTGGGACGCACCGCCCTGCGCGCGCTGGCCTCGGATGGCGAGGCGCCCGAGGGGGAGTCGTCATGAGCCCCCGCCCCCCCGACGACGGTGAGGGTGAGCCGCTGGACGACCTGCTGCGGCCCCTGGACAACGGCAGTGGGCCCGCGCGGCGGCTGTCCCGGCAGCGTTCGAGCGCGCTCGTCCAGGCGGCGTTGGACGCGGCGCTCCAGCAGGCGCCGGAGCCTCCGCGAAGACGCAGGCGGCCTCCCGTGTGGTTGATGGCGGGCGCGGCGCTCGTCTTCACCGGGGCCGCGGCGGCCGCCGTGTGGCGCTACGCGCGGCCCGCGCAGCCGCACGCGCAGGTGCTGACGCCGGCCGTGCCGGAGCCGACGCAGGTGGCCACGCTGGAGCCGGTGCCCCTGCCCCCGCCCGCGCCGCCCGAGCCCTTCGTCATCGAGCATCCCCGGCCGCTGCGTCCGAGCATCACCGTGAAGGAGTCGTCGAAGCCGGAGGACCTGCTGCGGCAGGCCAACGCGCTCCGTTCGGCGGGGAAGTGGAAGGACGCGGAAGGGCTGTACCTGCGCGTCATCCGCGCGGAGCCGTCGTCGCTGGCCGCGTACGTCGCGCGCGTGGCCTCGGGGTCGCTGCGGCTGGAGCACCTGGGTGACGCGCGAGGCGCCCTGCGCCAGTACCAGGACGCGGTGCGGCTGCAACCCGGTGGCATGTTGGATCCAGAGGCGCGCCACGGCGTGGCGGAAGCCCACCGCGCCCTGGGCGACGCGGCGGCGGAGGCCCGGGCGCTGGGTGAGTTCCTCTCGCTGCATCCGGACTCGCCGCTGAGCGCGTCGTCGCGTGCGCGGCTCCGGGAACTGTCGCCGCCATGAGGTCGGCGTCACCTGCTTCGGACACGCAGCCTGTCCCCATGGATGAGAAGGTGAGAACACCGCGGGGCCGCCCTGCCCGCGGCGCTCGGCACGAACCTGTCCGACTGTCGGACAGGTTTGGACGGTCTCAACGGCCCCCCTGCGCCGACGCGCTCCCCCTGAGGTTTCCCAGCGGGCCGGCCTCGTCCCCCACCTTGGCCGGAGGGCTCCCCCGCCGCCCAGGCAGCGGAAACCTGTCCGACTGTCGGACAGGTTTGGAGAGCTACGCCGCATGGCGCGGCAAGGGGGCGGTTCCATGAGGCTCCGCATCACGCGGTTCATCCCGTGGGCCGCGCTGCTGAGCGCCGCGTGCACGGTGGATGATCCGGTGGCCACGCTGCGTTCACCCGACGCGGGGACCGACGTCCCGGAGGAATGGACGGCGCACTGCGCGGACAGTGGGCCTCCGCTCCTGCTGGGGAACCCGGCCTCGGGACCGCGGGTGTGCAGCGGCCAGCTGGCGCAGACGCTGTTCCGCCGCGCGGCGTGTTCCTGCGAGGGACTGTCCCTCAGCGCTCCCTTCACCGTGGACGCCTTCCGGAGCTCCGCGGGCCCCTACGCTCCCGGCGGCACGGACGGCGACGTGGGCGTGAATGGAGTCCTGTCCGCGAACGACCGCGTCACGGTGGGCGGCTCGCTCCAGGTAGGCGGCGTCCAGCTCAGCAGTCCGCTCACGGTAGGAGGCAGCCTGGACAGCAGCGGTCCCCTCTCCGGCCCCGGCACCTCCGCCACCGTGGCCGGTGACGCTCGGGTGAACGGGGACGTGGGGCTCGCCGCGCTCACCGTGGGCGGCGTGCTCACCGTGCCTCCGGAGTTCTCCCCGGGCCCTGCCCAGGCCTCGGAGCTGCGCCGCGAGCCCGTGCCCGCGGTCATCCCTTGTGACTGTGACGAGGGCTCCCGCTTCGACCCGGCCGCGCTCATCGCCCACCACACCGTGGACAACGACAACGCGGCCATCGGCCTGGATCCGGCGACGCTGACGGACGTCACCGGCGAGCGCGTGCTGGAGCTGCCCTGCGGGCGATTCCTGCTGACGCGCATCGCGGGGCCGGGCCACGCCACGCTGCGCATCCGGGGCCGCACCGCGCTGTTCATCCCTGGCGGCGTGGACCTGAGGGAAGCACTCACCGTGGACGTGCAGCCTCCCGGTGAGCTGGACCTCTTCCTCGCGGGGGGCGTCATCGTGTCCGGCAACCTCACGCTGGGCTCCGCCGCCCTGCCCTCGCGGGTGCGCGTCTACGTGGCGGGCTCGCAGGCGTTGGACATCTCCGCGGGCAGCACGCTCGCGGGCAACCTCTACGCGCCCCAGGCCCAACTCAACCTGAGCGGCAACGCGGAGGTCTTCGGCTCCCTGTTCGTGCGCCACCTGGAGTCGTCCGGCGCGGTGCGGGTGCACCACGACGCGGACGTGCTCGGCGCGGGCGCCGCATGCCCCTCCGGCTGATTCAGCGGAACACGACGGTCTTGTGGCCGTTGAGCAGGATGCGGTGCTGCACGAACCACGTCACCGCGCGGCCCAGCACCACGCTCTCCACGTCGCGGCCGATCGCCGTCAGCGCCTCGGGAGACAGCGTGTGGTCCACGCGCTCCACGTCCTGTTCGATGATGGGTCCCTCGTCCAGGTCGCCCGTGACGAAGTGGGCCGTCGCGCCAATCAGCTTCACGCCCCGGTCGTAGGCCTGCTGGTACGGCCGCGCCCCCTTGAAGCTGGGCAGGAACGAGTGGTGGATGTTGATGAGCCGCCCGCGCAGCGCATCGCACGTCCCGGCGGAGAGGATCTGCATGTACCGGGCGAGCACCACCAGGTCCACGCGCTGCTCACGCACCAGCTCCAGCAGGCGCGCCTCCTGCTGCTCCTTGTTCTCCGGCGTCACCGGCAGGTGGTGGAACGGAATGTCGTGGGACGCGGCCAGTTGGTAGAAGTCCCGGTGGTTGGAAACGATGGCCGGGATCTCCACCGGCAGGATGCCGCTGCGGTAGCGATACAGCAGGTCGTTCAGGCAGTGGCCGATCTTCGAGACCATCAGCAGCACGCGGGGCTTCTCCGCCGCGTCGTGCAGGTGCCACTCCATGGAGAAGCGCCCCGCGAGCGCCCCGAAGGCCTCGCGCAGCGCCGCGGGCTGCGCCTTCCCCTCTTCATCCGCGAAGTGCACGCGCATGAAGAACAGCCGCGTCCGCGGGTCGCCGTACTGGGCGCTGTCGAGGATGTTGCAGCCGTGCTCGGCGAGCCAGCCGGAGACGGCGTGGACGATGCCGCGCTGATCCGGGCACGACAGCGTGAGGATGTATTGGGCGGGACGCTCGGTCATGGACGGCGGCGACTATAGCCCTGGCGGGAGGAGGCCCATCCCCGAGCGTCAGGGAGTGTCCGGTGCCATGCGCGGGACACTTCCCTCTCCGGGAAGCGAACCTAGACTCCGGCCTGAGATGGCCGACCGTCCTTCAGCCAACGCGCCCCAACGCCGCCGGCCGGTGTCGGACTCCCTGCGCGAATATGGCCGGGGCATCGCGGGCGGACTGCTCTTCAGCCTGCCGCTGCTCTACACGATGGAGGTGTGGTGGGCGGGCTTCACGTCCCATCCGGGCAGCGTGCTGGGCTACCTGGTGGCCACCTACGTGCTGCTGCTCGGATACAACCGCTACGGCGGCTTCCGCCGGGACGTGGACTGGGCCGAAGTCTTCACCGACTCGCTGGAGGAGCTGGGGCTGGGGCTGCTCCTGTCCCTGGGGGTGCTCGTGCTCATCGGCCGCATCGGACAGGGCACGTCACCGCAGGAAGCGGTGGGCATGGTGGTGGTGGAGGCCGGCACGGTGGCCATCGGCGTGTCGGTGGGCACCGCGCAGCTGGGCGGCCAGCACCGCGAGGAGAACGAAGAAGAGGACAAGAAGCGGCTGGAGTCCGCGGACCACGTCCCCGGCCAGTTGGTCATCGCGTTCTGCGGCGCGGTGCTGTTCGCGGCCAACGTGGCGCCCACGGAGGAGATCGTGATGATCGCCGTGGAGGCGCGGCCCTGGGGCCTGCTGGGGCTCGCCGCGCTGTCGCTGCTGCTGGGCGGACTCATCCTCTTCCAGACCGACTTCACCCGAGCGCACCGCTTCACGCGCCGCCGGATGCGCCGGGACGTGCTCGCGGGCACGTTCGTCACCTACGCCATCGCGCTGCTGTCGAGCGCGCTGGTGCTGTGGTTCTTCGGCCGGTTCAACGGCAACGGCCTGAGCGTCTGCGTGGCGCAGGTGGTGGTGCTGGGACTGGCGTCGACGCTGGGAGCTTCCGCGGGGAGATTGCTCATCCAATCATGAAGACCCATTGGAACTGGCTGGAGGGCGTCGTCTTCATCGCGAGCTGCGTGCTCGTGGCGCTGGTCATGGGCTACCTGGCGGTGGACGCGTGGACGACGGGCAGCGGCCCGCCGGACCTGACCGTGCGGGTGGGCGCGCCGGTGGCCGCCGCGAACGCGAAGGAGTGGCGGGTGCCCGTCACGGTGACGAACCACGGCGACTCGGCGGCGGAGGAGGTCCACGTGCGCGTGTCGCTGCGAGGCGGCCGCGAGCCGAAGGAGGTGGCGGAGTTCGTGCTGGCGTACGTGCCGCGCCACTCCCAGCGCGAGGCCTGGGTCGCCTTCCGGCAGGAGCCGCCCCCTGAAGGCGTGGAGGCGCACGCGGTGGGCTTCGCCACGCCCTGACGCCCGCTGCTATCCTGGCCGCGCATGCGCGCGAGCAATCTGGGGTGGTGGGCCGCCGTGCTCGTCCTCGGACTGGGCGTGGCCGTGGTGTCCTTCCGGGAGCCGCGAGGCTCCGCCGCGTCCTCGAACGGACGCCTCCGCGACGCACGTCCTGGCCACCCGGTAGCGCGCTTCACGCAGCCGATGGCCATGTCCGCGGAAGGCTCGCTGCGCATCACCGGCGTCGTGCGCGATGCGCGCGGTCCCGTCGCGGGCGTACAGGTGTCCGCGTCCCGCGTGGATGCGGACACCCTGTCGGAGCGCCCCTGTCCACGGACGCTCCCTGGCCATGAGCACTCATCACAGCGGATGCGGCAGGAGGACTGCTGCTTCCAGGAGATGGAGCAGGAATACGCGCGCCTGGTGGAGGCTCGCGAAGGTGAAGCGTCCGTGCTCGCCCAGACGGTGACGGCGGAAGACGGGACGTTCGTGCTCGAGGGCCTGTCCACCAGCGCGCTCACCCTCTGGGCCATGGGTGACACGGGCGCGGCCGTGCAGCCGGACATCCCGGCCGGCAGCGACAACGTGACGCTGACGCTGGAGGACGGCGTCTTCCTCTCCGGCGGAGTGGTCGAGGAGTTCACGCGGACTCCCATTCCCAGCGCGCGGGTGACGCTGATCCACGAAGCCGGGTCCCGCTTCTTCGATGCGCTCGCGGACGCCCGTGGACGCTTCCGCGTCGGGCCCCTGCCCCCGGGCCGCTACCTGCGCGTCGCGAGCGCGCAGGGGTACCAGACCCAGGCCTTCCGCGACGACGTCTGGCTCGATGCCGACGTGGACGTGACGCTCGTGCTGCAACGGAAGCACCGGCTCGAGGGCGTGGTGCTGACACCCGAGGGACTTCCCGCGAGCGGCCTGGACGTCCATCTGGCGCTCTCCGAAGGAGCGGGCGAGACCTCGACCACCCGGAGCGATGGCCAGGGCCGGTTCGCCTTCGAGGACGTCTCCGCCTTTTCGCACGAACTCTGGACCCGGACCGGGGATGAGAGTGCCTATGGGCAGGCCTCGGTGACGCCTCCCAAGAAGGTGGTCCTCCGGATGATGCGCTTCGGGTTCATGGAGGGGACCGTGAGGGACGAGCAGCACAGGCCACTCGCGGGCGTGCGCCTGCGCGTGAAGGGCCAGCAACTGGGTGGCCAACCTGTTCCAGAGGTGCTGACGGATGAGGCAGGCCGTTATCGGCTGGGGCCGCTGTTGGAGCGCTCGGTCGACCTCCTGTTGCAGCGGGAGCACTACCTCGACAGGCGAGAGACGGTCCTCCTGGGCGGCGCCCCCCAGGGACCGTGGGACTTCACGCTCATGCGGGCCATGCTGGTCGAAGGCCAGGTGGTCGACACGGAAGGCCTGCCGCTCGCGGGGGCCCACGTGAAGCTCGACATGACCCACGGCACCCCGGGGCGCATCTGGGACCTGGCCGACCTCATGGAACCCGTCGTGGAGTCGGACGCGGCAGGCCACTTCACCGTGGACAGCGCGAATGCAGGCCCCAACCAGCTCTCCGTCACGGCCCAGGGGTTTCGCGCCGTGAAGCTCCCCGTGGAGGTTCCATCGACAGGCGTCCGGGTGGTGATGAGCCGCGGCGCTTCCGTGTCCGGCACGGTGATGGATGCGACAGGACGTCCCGTGAGCAACGTGGACGTCCGGCTCTGGAACACCGAACCGCTGAGTGGAGATCCCCACAGCGCCCCCGTGGACTCGCGGGGTGCCTTCTCCCTGGGAGGACTGGAGGCAGGGCACTACGTCCTGGAGGCCCGGCTGCGGACGCCCGGCATCGAGCACACCGCTTCGCAGCCCGTGGACCTGGAGGCGGAAACGCAGGCCACCGTGTCCGTGCGCTTCGAAGCGGGACGCACGCTTCAGGGGATGACGGTCGGCGGCGATGGACGACCGATGTCCGGCGTGCGCGTCCAGGCCTGCCTCCTGCTGGAGGACATCCCCGCGTGGCAGACCCACGCCCCCGACTGCAGCGTCACGGGAGAGAGCGGCGTCCTCTCCGGACCGGATGGCCGCTTCATCTTCAAGCACCTGACAGCCCCGGCCTACCAGCTCATCGCCTGGAAGGAAGGCTTTGCCTTCGCGCCGTCGCGGTCACAGGGAGGCACGCCGGACAGCGGCGCGCTGCTCGTCACCCAGGGACAGGGGGACACGCGGCTGGTCCTGGAGCGAAGACCCCGCTTGCGCGGACAGGTCGTGAGCGATGACGGGACACCGCTGCCCTGCAAGGTCCAGGAGCGGAACCCCTGGGTGCAGGTCCCGGACGGGACGTTCGACCTCCCGCTGCCAGACAATGGCCCCGGCATGCTCAAGGTGCGCGCGAAAGGCTTCTTCGATCTCAAGCGGGACTTCGTCGTGAAGCCTGGAGGGGATATCGACCTCGGCACGCTGCGGATGATCCGGAGCCGCACGGTGCGCTTCATCGTCTTGGATGAAGCGACACGCGTGCCGCTGGCGGGCTTCCGCGTCATGCTCACTCCGGACCGGGATGATGCGTTCTCCAACTCCGATCTTCTCTTCCATATCGGAGTCCTCGACGCGGAAGGGAGCCTGGAGCTGGAAGAGCTACCCTTCGCGGCCGCCACCGTCTCCGTCAGCATGCATGAAGGACCGCAGCAGGGAGAAAAGGACGTGCACCTCGACGCGACCCAGGAAGCCGTCACGGTGCTGATGCCCATCTCGAACCGCTGAGCCATCACGGTCGTGGGCGTTGCCAGCCTGGAGCCCACGCAGCACCGGCGTCTGGGTCCCGCTATCCTGCGCCTACGCACTTCAGGAGACACAGCGCATGCGCAGGGGGAATCGGCGAGCCTGGCTCGCCTTGGTGGGCGTCGTCGGGCTGTTGCTCCTGTCTTTCTTCGTCCTGCGCGGGCCTGTGGACGCCGCTGGCTCCGCGTCCCGGGGCTCCACCCCCGCCTCCGGGTTCTTCAACGGCTTTCGCGCGGGGCCGTCCTCCCGCGCCGCCATCGAGGGGCCGCGCATCACCGGCGTCGTGCGTGACGCGCGGGGCCCTGTCGCGGGCGCGCGCGTATTCGCATCCCGCGCGGAGCCGGAGGTCACGTTGTCGGAGCGCTCGTGTCCCCCTTCCGAGGATGCGTCCGCTGCGTCTTCGCACTGGCTGACGCAGTGCTGGAACGAAGCCTTCGACGAGCTGCTGGACCAGGTGGACCAGCGCGAGGGAGAAGCCCCCATCGTCGCGGAGACCACCAGCGCGGAGGACGGCACCTTCGTCCTGGATGGCCTTGCCGACGGGCTGGTCTCACTCCAGGCCTCCAGCGGCCAGGGCGTGGCGATGATCCCGGACGTGATGACGGGTCAGCAGGGCGTGGTCCTCGTGCTCGATGAAGGTCTCTTCTTCGGGGGCGTGGTCCTGGGTGATGTGCTGGAAACCAACCCCATCGAGGGGGCTCGCATCACCGCCTTCTCCCTGGAACACACGCGCTTCTTTCCCGCGACCAGTGGCGCGGATGGACGCTTCCGCATCGGGCCGGTACCGCCGGCCGACCATGGCATCCTCATCACGGCCCCGGGGTTCAGTCCGCTCCTGAGCGTGAAAGCGGATCCGCTGAAGACCACCTTCTTCCTGTACCGCCCCGCGAAGCACGCGGGCACGGCATTGACGGCGAAGGGAGTTCCCGCGCCCGGAATCTCCGTCCGCTTCTTCCTGCCCAGCATCACCCCCCAATTGCGCACTGCCCTCACGGATGCGCAGGGACGCTTCTCCTTCCCTTCCCTTGAAGGCATGTCCGCCGAGCTCTTCGCGGAGTCCCCGGCGCACGACGGCTTCGCGCACCTGGACACCGAGCCGCGCGAGGACATCGTCCTCACGCTGGGGCCCGGCATGGTCGTCCAGGGCACCGTCAGAGATGAGGCCGGAAACCCGATTCCCGGCGCCCGGGTCGAGGCCTTTCACGGCAATGAGACCGCACCGTCGCAGCAAGGCAGGACCGTCACGGATGCCCGAGGCCATTACCGGCTGGGGCCCCTGTTCCGGCTGCCGCACTTCGTGGGGGCCCACGCCGAGCGCCACGTCGACAAGACGGTGGAGTACGAGAAGCTCGGACAGGACGAGGCTTCGCTCGACTTCACCCTGCCTCGCGCCGTCTCCGTGGAGGGCGTCCTCGTCGACGAAGCGGACCAGCCGCTCGCGGGCTTCGAAGTGCAGTTGCATCCGGGCCGGCCGTCGCCCCCCTACCTGGGTGCCATCACGGACTTGAGCGTGACGGACGAAGCCGGACGCTTCCTCCTGGACGCGGAGGAGGCGGGCTCCGCGTGGCTGGACGTCGAGGACGCGACCTTCATCCCCCAGCGCTTCACCGTGACGCTTCCGTCGAACAACGTACGGCTGGTGCTGCGCCGGGGCGCGAGCGTCGCTGTCACCGTCTTGAGTGCGGCGGGTGCGCCGGTGCGGGGCGCCCTGGTGACACTCTGGAAGCGCGATGCGCGCGGCGAGTCAGACCATGCCGATGTCACCGATGCGCGAGGCCAGGTCACGCTCCAGGGGGTGGCTCCGGGCAGTTACGTGGCGGAGGCCCTGGTTCCAGGACGGGACGTGGATGTCCACGCCTCGCAACCGCTGGAGGTCCAGCTGGGAGAGGCGCCGTCCGTGACGCTGAGGGTGGAGGAAGGCCGGACCCTGCGGGGCGTCGTCGTGACGTCCCAGGGCCACCCCCTGCCTGGAGTCTTCATCCGCGCGAACATCCTGGACGCGGACCGCCCCCTCTACCGTGGCGAACGGTTCAGGACACGAGAGCAGCGCACCGTGGGGGCCCACACGGATGCCGAAGGCCACTTCATCCTGCGCTCGCTGAGCGCCGCCCGCCATGAGCTCACCGCCACGCTCGATGAATATGCCCTGGACGTCCAGACCTCGCAGGGCGTCCGTCCTGAAGGGACCGAGATCGCCGTGCTGGACCGGGACACCACGGAGGTCCGGCTGGTGCTGCGGCGCATCCCGCATGTGCGGGGCCGGGTGCAAGCGGAGGGCGGAGTCCCCCTGAAGTCCTTTGACGTGAATGGCCATCCGTACACAACCCCGGATGGCAGCTTCGACCGGCCTCTGTACGAAGCCAGCGGCCCCCAGCGGATCGTGGTGCAGGCCGAAGGGTTCGCGCCGGTGGACCGCACCGTCACACCGGACGGAGAAGACGACGTGGACCTCGGCACGCTCCTGCTGACGCGGGGAAGGACCCTGAGGGTGTTCCTGCGCGAGGCGGCGACGGGTGCGCCGTACACCGGACGCGTTCGCGACGACTCAGGCAAGGAGGAGACGGTGGCCGTCAGCCATCACGTCGAGGAAGACGGCGTCGCGGACGGCCCCTCCTTCCGGACGCCGACGCAAGTCGTGCCCGCGAAGGACGGCTCACTGCTGCTGGAGCGGCTGCCCACCACGGCGTGCACGCTCGAGGTGGACACCCAGGTCCACCTGCCGCTGCGCGTGACGGTGGGCGCGCAGCAGGACAGCATCACGCTCTCGCTCGAGAAGGGCGCCCGGGTGACGGGCCACGCCCGCGACGCGCAAGGCCAGCCCGTGAAGGCCCGGCTCTACTTCACGCGCTCCGATGGCACGACGCTTCGACGCTGGCCCCCCGCGGGTGACTTCACGCTCAGGGCCATTCCCCCGGGGCTCTACACGGTGGAGGCCTGGGCGGAGGAGCGGCCGGCGGACGTCCTCTTCCAGCCCCGCGCCGTGCGGATCCCCAGCAGTGGCGACGTCACGCTCGAGTTCGACGCCCTGGGCACGGGCACCACCGTCACGCTCCGGCTGCCAGAGGACGTCGACACCGCGTTCTTGCTGTCCGGACAGGCTCCCCTCCCCGACAGCCGCATGGACTTCCATCACCTGTTCATGCGGCAGCATCCCGTGCAGGAGTGGACCGGCATGTCCGTCACGTTCCGCCGTGTGCCCGCCGGCCACTACACCGTCCTCGCGCGCAACCGCGAAGGGGACCGCATCCACCGCGAAGAGCTGGACGTGCCCGCCGGAGGCAGCGTGTCCCACGACGTGAAGCCGGTGTGGCGGCCCTTCGCGCGCTGACGCACGGCGCAGGGTCCCGCTATCCTGCCGAGCATGGGGAATGGCAGACCTGGGGGACTGAAGCCTTGGCTGGGAGCCGTCGCGCTCGCCGTCGTCGCGCTCCTCGCCTTCCTCCTGTGGAACACCGAGCCGCCTGCGTCCGCGAAGGGCTCGCCCGTGCCCCCGGAGTCGTCCACGCGGAAGCCGGTGACCCGGCCGACACGGGTGACCACGCCCCCGAGTCCCGCGGGCACCGCGCGCATCACGGGCCGCGTGCTGGGAGCCTCCGGCCCGGCCGAGGGCGTGCGCGTCTCCGCCTCCCGCGTGGAGCCCGGGGTCACGCTGTCGGAGCGGCCCTGTCCCAATCCTTCCGGCCAGGACGACGCGCGGGCTCCGGCCCTCAAGAGCGGCGCGTGCAGCTTCGACGCCGAACGCATGCAGTGGGAGTCCGTGGAGGCCCGCGACGGCGAAGCCCCCGTGTTCGCGGAGGCGGCCACGGACGCGGAGGGCCGCTTCGTCCTGGAGGGACTGCCCGAGGGCCACGTCACGCTCTGGGCCCTGGGCGACACGGGCGCGGTGTCACAGGGGGGCGTGGCGGTGGGCTCGAACGACGTGGTGCTGACGCTGGAGCAGGGCGTCCTCTTCGAGGGGACCGTCACGGACACGGACCGCGAGACGCCCATCCCCGACGCGCGGGTGACGCTCGTCTCCCGCTGGCACACGCGCTTCTTCGACGCGGCCACCGACGCCGAGGGCCGCTTCATCGTGGGCCCCCTGCCCCAGGGCGACTACGCGGCCTTCGTCACCGCGGTGGACCGGTCCCCGTGGTTCCAGCCAGAAGTCGAATCGCTCACCGCCATGCAGCCCGTGGTGCTCGCGCGTGCGCTCTCCCTGACGGGACAGGTCCTCTCCGTGGACGGCGCGCCGGTGCCGGGCATCCTGGTGCACCTCGAAGGTGACACCGCGACGGCGTCCACCCAGCGCACCACGACCGACGGCGAAGGGCGCTTCCGCTTCACCGCGCCCGCCGTCCTCCATCAGCTCACCGCGGAGTCCGGAGGCGCGTTCGCCACGCTGGCTGTGACACCGCCCCTGGAGCACGTGGAGCTGCGGCTCCAGCCCGGCGTGTTCGTCACGGGCTCGGTGCGCGACGACGCAGGCCACCCCATCCCCCATGCGCGCGTGGAGACCTACCGCGAGGACGGCGGTCCCGTCACCGCCGAGGCGACCACCGTGACGGACGCAGGGGGCCGCTACCAGTTGGGACCCACGCGGTCCGGGCCGCACACCTTCCGGATCCTCGCGCCCCATCACCTGGACGTGGAGGTGCATGCGCAGAGGCTCCAGCAGGGCATGGCGCCCCTGGACTTCACGCTCCGGCGCGCGCAGAGCGTGGAGGGCCGCGTCGTCGACACGTCGGGCGCTCCAGTCGAGGGCATCCTCCTGAACCTGTGGGGCAGCTTCGGCACCGGGGACTACGGCTTCTCCGGCAGCGCCTGGCGCACGGATGCCACCGGGCACTTCGTCATCGACGTACAGCGCGCGGGGACGGGACACCTGTCCTTGGAGGAGTCGCCCTTCCAGAGTCAATCCATCGCAGTGCGCATCCCCTCGCGGGACGTGGTGGTGGTGCTGGACCGGGGTGCCTCCGTGTCCGGCACCGTCACCGATGCGCAAGGCCTGCCGCTGCGGGGGGCGACCGTGACGGCGTGGGCGGACGCGAAGGCGATCGAGGAAGACTCGGCGTCGGGCGATGACGCTCGCGCCGGCGTGACGGACGAGCAGGGGCGCTTCCATCTGCAAGGGATTGCCCCGGGCACGTACCTCCTGGAGGCCGTTGTCCAGGGAGACCTGATGGACGCATCCGTGTCGCAATCCATCACGCTCCAGGCGCGTGAACACCGGGACGTGTCCCTGCGCATGGAAGCGGGCCGTGAGCGCTCCGGCATCGCGGTGGATGGGACGGGCCAGCCGCTCGCGGACGTGGTGATCACCGCGAGCAGCTCCGGCGATGCGGTGTGGCAATACCACCTGAGTGAAGACGAGGGTCCTGCTGGCCTCCGCACGGGCCCGGACGGACGCTTCACGTTGCGAGGACTCGTGGCCTCCCGCTACGCCGTGTGGGCCGACCTGCCGGGCTACACCTTCCGCCCTGGGCGCTCGCAGGGGGGAGAGCCCCGCGAGGATCGCGGCGGCCTCTGGGTGGACTCCAGCGAGGCGCCCCTCCAACTCGTGCTGGAGCGAGACGGACGCATCCGGGGCCGCGTCGTGGCACCGGGAGGCCAGGCCGTCACCTCGTTCCAGGTGAAGGGCGCGGACCTCTACGACTCCGCCCAGCCCGCCGAGTGGCCGGACGGGGCGTTCGACCTTCCCTTCGGCATGGCGGGCCCGGCAACCCTGACCGTGGAAGCAGAGGGCTTCATGCCGCTGGAGCGCGCCGTGACGCTGACGGAAGGCGTGGACCTGGACCTGGGCGTGCTGACGCTCGACCCTGGCTGGACGCTGCGGCTCGCGGTCCACGACGCGGAGACCGGCGAAGCCCTGTCCCAGCTGGAATCCTTCCGGGCGACCCTCACCAGGCCAGGAGACTCCGACCTCGCCCGCGCGAGGTCGCGTCCCCAGAACGTCCCCCTTCGCGACGGCGTCTACACCCTGTCGCAGCTGCCGCCCCCGCCCTTCACCCTGGAGCTCCGGAGCCGGAACACGCGTCCCTTCGAGCAGGAGGTGACGGCCCGCGTGGACACGCTCACCGTCGCCCTGGACCGCGCCGCGGCGGTGCGGCTCCTGGCCCGGGACACGAACGGCGCGCCCCTGCCCGCGCTCGTCTCGCTGAAGGAGCTGGGCGCCCATCCCATGCCCCGCTACCAGGACTTCGCCCCGGGGGGCACCCTCGTCCTCCGAGGCGTCGAACCCGGCGAGTACCTGCTGGATGCCCGCGCGGCCGACCCGGACGAAGGGCCCCGCTTCACGCCCCGGAAGGTGCTGATTCCCCCCCGGGGCGAGGTGACCTTCACCGTGGAGGCGAGCTCACCTTGAGGCGCCGCGGGCCTGGTTGGCGCGCTCCCACGCGTCCTGCCAGGCCATGCCCGTGCCCGGCGCGTAGTGCGACGCCGCGCCCTTGCACCAGCCGGAGTACGGGAAAGGCTTGCAGCGGTAGAGGAGCCCGTCCGTGCCCTCCACCAACGTGCCCGCCGTGTAGCTGTCGATGCCCGCCGGGTACTTGTACTGCGCGGACCCGCCGGTGGACGGCTTCTCGATGTCCACCTGGAACGCGTAGCCCGTCTCCTTCGCGTACACGCGGTTGCCCAGCGCGTCCTGCACCGGCGTCACGATGCCCGTCGTCTGGAGCACGCCCACCTGCACGCGGCTGGAGCCTGAGTTCACCTGCTGCGCCAGCCGGTACATCCACGTGGCCGCGGGCGTGGCCGCGTCGAGCGTCAGCGGATGCGACTCGGCGTCGCGGCCCGCGCTGTCGAAGAGGCGGAAGGTCACCTTGCTCGACTTGGGCAGATCCTCGCGCGCCTGCACCTGGCCCAACTCCTTCCACGCCGCTGGCGGGGGCGGCGTGTCGCTGAACTTCACGTCCGTGCAGGCGTAGAAGGCCTCCGGGCTGTCCGCGCGCTGCCAGATGGCGTAGATGACGTGCGGGCCCGTCCGGCTCGCCGGGAAGGGGCAGTCGAGCCGGTAGCGGTTGTTCACCGCGGACACGTTGGTGACGTTGCAGAACGGCGTCGACTCCAGGTCCGACCACTTCAGGGGCAGCGCCGGGTTGTAGCCCTCCTTCGTCACGAAGAGCTGGAAGTAGCCCGTGGCGTGCACCGCGGTGGCGTGGAAGACGAACTCGAAGCGGCCGTTGCCGTCCGGGGTGATGAGCGTGGACGGCCAGTCCGTGCGCGCCAGGTCCAAGCCCTTGTGACTCTCATTGGCGGCGCTGCACAGCTTGCCGTCGGGGATGATTTCGCGGTGACGCCCGTTGGCGGCGCCCTGCCGGACGCCGTTCCAGTCATAGAGCGCCTGCGTCCCACCGGCCTGCACCGCGGCCTTGCACGCGGCGGACCTGGGGCTCTCCGGCCCTTCCTTGAAACATCCATAGACGCGGCTCAGCGGCACTTCCATGGAGCCGTGCGCCGCCGCCGGACCGGCGGACAGCAGGGAGACGAAAGCGAGCGACGCGGTGAAGGCCTTGCGGATTGCTGGGAACATCCCTTCCTCCTCTGTTCGAAAACAAAGGAGGAAAGGACCGGGCAAATCGGGTCAACGGCCGCTCAGGCCAGCAGCTCCGTCAGCAGGCCCTTGGGCAGCGTGGGGTCGCCAAAGTCGTCCAGCGGCCCGCCGGCCGCGTTCTTCAGGCCCACCGCGGCGCCAATCGTGTTGAGCATCTTGTGGAGGTTGGGGCTGCTGTTGCCGCTCGCCGCCGTCACCGCCACGCCCTGCTTGAGGTAGCCGTTGCAGCTGCCCGCCAGGACGAACGGGATGTGGCGCGCCGAGTGCGCCGGCCCGTTGCCCAGGTCGTTGAACCAGACGGACACGCCCTGGTCGACCAGCTTCTTGCCGTCCGGCAGGGTGTACGCCGCCAGCTGGTCCAACAGGTAGTTGAAGGTCCGCGCGAACTGCGCGTCCACGCGCGAGTGCAGCACGTCCGACCCGGCGATGATGCCGCCCGACGAGTCGTGCGACGAGCGGCGATGGGAGATGTAGTGGAAGTTCTCCATCAGCTGCCCCGTGGTGGGGTCGCGGTAGCGCGTGGCGCTGTCGTTGCCGTTGCCCACCTGGATGGCCACCGAGCGCGTGGTGCCGCACGCCACCGCCAGCACCGCGATGTCCATGTGCAGCCGCACCGTGGCCAGCACCTCGTCGCCGTCCGTGCTGTTGTAGCCGGGCGCCTGCTGCTGGAGCCGCAGCTCCTCGTCCGCGCGGGCGCGGCAGCTGAGCGCCACCTCCAGGTCGCGCACGTTGGACAGGTGCAGGTCCAGGCGCTGCCGGTCCGTGCTGCTCAACTCCGGCCGCGACTGGAGCGCCTTCAGCTGGCCCGACACCAGGTCGTTGAGGCTCTTCTGGCGCACCAGCAGCTGCTCGCGCGCCTCCGGTGAGAGGCCCCCGGGACCGCCCACCATGGTCTGGTAGGCCACCCACGGGTCGTGCAGCGCGGCCCGGCGCGAAGCGCTGCCCCGGTGGGAGATGCAGGGGCCGCCCAGCCACCCGCCGGCCTGCCCCGCGTAGAGGTAGAGCGAGTCGCGCTTCTGCGGGTTCAGCTCGCGGCCGATGCGGTGGTCCAGCGACTCACCGGACGCCTCGGAGTCGCCGCCCACGCCCTCCACGGCGGGGCCCCGCGCGGTGAGGCACTGCAGCGCGCCTCGGGCGTGGCCGTCCCCGTAGTTGTAGTCCTTCATGTTGACGTTGCGCACCACCAGCAGGCGCGCGCGGTGGTCCGCCAGCTCCACCAGCGACTTGCCCGCGAGCGTCGTGGTGGAGAGGTTGCCCAGCGGCTCCGGCCAGAAGCGCTCCGGCTCGTTGCCCAGCTCGGAGGTGCTCTGCGCGGCGGCCACACCATCCGCCTGGCGCAGGAAGATGGCGAAGGGCAGCGCGTCCGCCTCCGCCGCCTGGGCCTTGCGGGGCATCAGCCCCTCCAGCACCGGCAGCCCCAGCATGACGCCACCCAGGCCCTGCAACACGCGTCGACGGCTCAGTTTCACGGCAGCTCCTCCGGGTGGCGAGTCACGAAGCCCACGCCCGTCACGACCTCGACGACCAGGTCCACGATGGGCAGCTGACCGGACTGCGACAGCTTGCCCAGCCGCGCCACCAGCGCGTCGTCCTCCGCCACGGCGGGGCGCCCACTCAGGAACTCCACCCAGTGGCGCGCGTAGCACTCATGCACCGCCTGCGTGGTCGCGAGCGCGTCCGCCAGGTCCAGCGCGTCCTTCACCGACACCTGCTGTCCGCCAATGCCCGGCGCCGCCGAGGCGTCCACCGGGTGCCCGTTGTCCGTCGTGCGGTAGCCGCCCACGGCGTCGAAGTTCTCGAACGGGAAGCCCAGCGGGTTGATGAGCGTCGAGTGGCAGGACGCGCACACCGTGCCGGGCGCCTCCGTGTGCGACGTCACCACCTCGCGGTTGGTGCGGCCGTTGGGCGCGGGCAGCGCGGGGATGTTGGCCGGCGGCGCGCCAATCTTCTGACACAGCAGGTGCTCCGACAGGAACACGCCGCGGTGGATGGGGTCCGGGTCGATGGACGTCGCGTGCGACGCGAGGAAGCCCACCTGCGTGAGCACGCCCCGGCGCTGCGCCCCGTCCAGCGTCACCGGCACGAAGTCCGCGGTGAAGTTCCCGGTGAGGCCGTAGATGCGCGCCAGCTCGTCGTTGACGAAGGTGTCGCGCGACGTGAGCAGGTCCGCGAAGCGCCCCTTGCGCCCGAAGACGACGTCCTGGACGAAGAGCGCGTTCTCCTTCGCGGCGGACTCCGCCAGCTTCGCGGTGACGGTGGGGAAGCGCGTCGTGTTGGGCCGGATGCTCGCGTAGCGGGGCACGTCGAAGACGGCCTGGTGGTAGGCGTCCACCACGCCGCGCGCCCGGGGGTCCGCCATCATCCGGCGCGCCTCGGAGGCCACGCCCTCGCGCTTCGCCAGCATGCCCTCGCGAGCGGCGGCGAACAGCGCGTCGTCCGGCATGGAGTTCCAGAGCGCGTAGCTCAAGCGGGACGCCACCTCGAACGCGTCCAGCGGCACCTTGCCGTCCGCCGCCTGCGTGCTGCGCTCCACGCGGTAGAGGAACAGGGGCGACTGGAGGAAGCCCTCCAGCACCAGCCGCAGGCCGCCCTGGAACGCGGCCATCGTCGGGTACGCCTTCGGGCCCTCGCGGTACAGCTTCAGGTACGTCTCCACCTCGTCCGCGGTCAGCGGGCGGCGCAGGGCGCGCAGGCCGAAGGACTCCACGAACGCCTTCGCGCGCGCCTCGTCCGTGGTGCTGCCCGCCGGCAGCAGCTTGCCCAGCTTCGTCGCGTCCGTGGCCACCTGCCCGGCCAGGTCCGCCGCCGCGCGCTGGTACGCGCCCCACAGCGCCTCGTCCACCGACAGCGCGCGGGCGTCGTTGTCGAAGAGGAAGCCGCTCTGGGACGGATCCGCGCGGAACGACTGCGCCAGCGCCGTGGGCGCCGCGTCCAGCTTGAGCAGGTCCTTCACGGTGCTCAGCCACTGCGCATGCGTCAGCCGCGCGACGCGCACCGAGCGCGCCGCCTGCTCCACGCCGGCAGGGGGAGGTTTGTTCGTCCCGCCAGGGCCCGGATTGCGCGGATTCGCCGCGTCAGAAATCTGGCCTTCGCAGGCAGTCAGGAAACTCAAGGTTCCCGCGAGCAGCGCGGAAGTCCACCGTCGTTGACGTAGCGCCATGGGGGGAAGCGCCTCCGTTCGTTGGAGGTCATCCCACTGGGGAAGCGTCAGGAAGTCAATCCGTACACCGGCCGGCCGGACCCTGCGTCACACGAATACTGGAAACCGCTGCCGGCACCGGATCCGCCGGGGCTCAGCCGGGAATAAGGAAGCGCGCGATGACGCGCTTGAGGCCCACGTTGCCGCCGAACTCCACGGTGACCTTGGCGTTGGGACCACTGCCCTCCGCGGCGACGATTCGGCCGGAGCCGAACTGTTCGTGGCGCACGCGCATGCCGCGCACGTCGCCGCCCACGCCATCCATGTCGGACGAGGCCTGCGAATAGCTGCGGTCCACGCGCGGGCCCGTCTCGTCGTCGTCCCAGTTGCGGCGGCGCTGCGGCATGGCGGCGGCGCGCGGCGGGGGCGGCAGGTCGTTCTCCTTGAAGCCGAACAACGCCTGCGGCACGTCCGCGAGGAAGCGGCTGGGCGGGTTGTACTTGAGCTCACCGAAGAGGGAGCGGCACTGCGCCAGGCTCACGAAGAGCCGCTTGCGCGCGCGGGTGAAGCCCACGTAGCAGAGCCTCCGCTCCTCGGCCATCTCCTCGCCGCCGTCCGGGTCGTCGCTCTTGAGCGCGCGGGAGTGAGGGAAGACGCCCTCCTCCAGGCCGGTGAGGAACACGGCGTCGAACTCCAGGCCCTTGGCCGCGTGCAGCGTCATCAGCGCCACGCGGCCCTCGCTCACCTCCGCGTCCGCCTCGCCCACCAGGCTGATCTGCTCCAGGAAGGCCTGCAGCGGCGGCACGTCCGCGGTGAGCGGCGCGGAGTCCACGCCCTCCGGCGCCTCCTCCTCGCGCGCCTCCACCGCCTGGGCGGCTGCCACCATGTCGGACGCGCGCTTCAGGTCGAACTCCTGCGCGGCGCCCAGGAGCTCCTTCAGGTTCTCCGCGCGGGTGAGCGCCTCGTCGCTGCCCTCCGCGACGAGCGTCTCCACCAGCTTCGACTCCTTGAGCATCTGGTCCACCGCGCCCGCCGCGTCCTTCGCCGTGAGGGAGAAGGCGTGCAGCGACTGGAGCAGCTGGTGGAAGCCGCCCAGCCGCTTCTGCGCGGTGGCGTTGAGGGACGGGATGCGGTGGCGCTCGCCCAGGGCCTCGTAGAGGCTCAGGCCCTGCTCGTTCGCGAAGTCGGTCAGCCGCTCCTCGGTGGTGTCACCGATGCCGCGCGCCGGCACGTTGAGCACGCGCAACAGGTCCGCGTCCGAGCGCGGGTTCACCATCAGCCGCAGGTACGCGGAGGCGTCACGCACCTCCGCGCGGTCGTAGAAGCTGCGTCCGCTCACCAGCTGGTACGGCACGCGCGCCAGCCGCAGCGCCTCTTCCAGCACGCGGCTCTGCGCGTTGGTCCGGTAGAACACCGCCATGCTGGAGAACTTGATGAAGCCCTCGCGCTGGACGGCCAGGATGCGCCGGGCCACCTCCTGCGCCTCCGCGCGCTCGTCGCGGTGGAGCAGCAGCTCCAGGTTCTCCCCCTTGGGCCGCTCGCTCCAGAGCTTCTTCTGCATGCGGCGCGGGTTCTTGGAGATGACCTCGTGCGCGGCAGTGAGGATGTTCTGGTCGGAGCGGTAGTTCTGCTCCAGCTTCACCACCCTCGCGCCCGGGTACTGCATGGGGAACTGGAGGATGTTGTCCACGTCCGCGCCGCGCCAGCGGTAGATGGACTGGTCGTCGTCGCCCACCACCACCAGGTTCGCGGACGGCGGCGGGGCCAGCTGCCGCAGGAGCGCGTACTGCACGGGGTTGGTGTCCTGGAACTCGTCCACCAGCACGTGCGTGAAGCGCGTGCGGTAGCGCTCCAGCACGTCCGGCCGGTCGCGGAAGAGCTTCACGAGCAGCAGCAGCAGGTCACCGAAGTCCACCGCGTTCGCCGCGCGCAGCAGCTTCTGGTAGCCCGCGTACACGCGCTTGACGATCTGCCCGCGCACGTCCTCCTGCTCCACGCGCATGTCCTCCGGCAGCCGCGCGGCGTTCTTCTCCTGGTCGATGCGGTGCAGGATTTCGCGCGGCTGCATCACCGGCTCCACGCCCGTGTCGCGCATGGCGCGCTTCACCAGGTTGAGCTGGTCGCCGTCGTCGTAGATGACGAAGGACCGCGTCAGGCCCGCGGCCTCCGCCTCGCGGCGGAGAATCAACGCCGAGGCCGAGTGGAACGTGCTCACCACCAGGTCATTGGCCTGCGCGCCCAAAAGCTGGGTGAGGCGCTCGCGCATCTCGCGCGCGGCCTTGTTGGTGAAGGTGACGGCCAGGATGCGCCACGGGAAGACGCGGCGCACCTTCACCAGGTGGGCCACACGGCGGGTGATGACGCGCGTCTTGCCGCTGCCGGCGCCCGACAGCACGAGCAGGGGGCCGTCGCCGTGGAGCACGGCTTCCGCCTGGGGCGGGTTGAGATCTTCGAGGAGGGCGGTTTCGTGGGCGTTCACGGAGGGTTCCACCAGGGGGAAGAACCCCGTCTTCTAACGTCTTTCGCGCGACGGTGCCGGGTCTTCCGCCAGGCCTGCCGCCCGCCGGGCCGTCCGCCCTCGGGCCGGGCAGGAGCGTGGGATATAAAAGGCCCACCTCCCATGT